>JALWUB010000074.1 GCA_026993275.1 Robiginitomaculum sp.
GCAGGCTGTGCGGCGGCACCGGCACGACCTTGGCAGTCAGGCCGAACTCGGCGCTGATCAGGCCTTCAATGCCCGACAGCAGCGCCTGGCGCCGCTCCGGATCGGATATCCGGGTCTGCACCAGCATGACCACCTGCTCGCCATCGCCATCATCGACGGAAAATGCCGCCACGTCGCCATCGCGCAAATTGTCATTGCCGTTTTCGGCTGCCCATTCCAGGTCTTGCGGCCAGATGTTGCGGCCATTGACCAGGATCAGATCCTTGGCCCGGCCGGTAATGACAATCTGGCCATCGCGGAAATATCCCAGATCGCCGGTGTCGAGCCAGCCGTCATCGGTCATGATGCTGGCGGTTTCGCCTTCATTGCCAAAATAGGCGCGCATCAGGCTGGGCCCGGTGATGAAAATGCGCCCGATCCTGCCTTCGGGCAGGGCCTTGCCGTTTTCGTCGCGCACTTCGAGCTTGTGGTCGGGCAGGGTATGGCCGCACAGGACAAAGTCACGGGTGGGGCCGGGATTGTCCTTGTCCGGGGCCACGGCGCGGCCTTCCCGCTCCATTACCTTCAGATCCAGCGTGTCTGTCACGATGCCCTGGCCATAGGGGGCAAAGCTGATCGCCAGGGTGGTTTCGGCCATGCCATAGCTGGGCACGAAGGCCTTGGGGTCAAAGCCGGTGCTGGCAAAGCGCTCGGCAAAGCGCTGCAACACCTGCGGGCGGATCATGTCGCCGCCAATGCCGGCGCCGCGCCAGCATGACAGGTCCAGATGATCGATATTGGCGGTGCGCGCCCGGCGGGTGCACAAGTCATAGCCAAAGGACGGGCTGTAGGCCAAGGTGGCGCGGTTGTCGGAAATGATTTTCAGCCAGTTCAGGGAGCGGCGGGCGAAATCGCGCGTCGGCAGCAGGTCGATGCTGACCTGCACGGTCATGGGGACCAGCAAGAAGCCGACCAGGCCCATGTCGTGATAGAAAGGCAGCCAGGAGCAGCATCGGTCGTCATGGTGAATGCGCAGGCCGTGCCGGCTGATGCCGCGGGCATTGGCCATGAACGAGCTGTGGGTGACCTCGACGCCCAGCGGAAAGCGCGTGGTGCCAGAGGAAAACTGCAAATAGCTCAGCCCGTCCGGCGTGGCCTTCGGCAGGTCGGATTCGGCACAGGGCTGGGGCTGAAACTGCGCCAGGGCACCGGCATAGACCATGTCCAGGGACTTGGTGGCCGCGACAATCCATTCCACCAGCACGGCAGGCCCGAATACGGCGCGGGCGCCGCACACGCGCATGATCCGGTTCAGGTGCTGAATATAGCCCTCCTTGCCGCCAAAGGCGACCGGCAGCGGCAATGGCGCCGGGATCAGCCCGGCATACTGGCAACCCATGAAGGCGGTGACGAAATCGCTGTCGGTTTCCGCGACGATGGCAACCCGGTCGCCCGGCTCCAGCCCGCTGCCAAGCATGCGCCGCGCCGCGTCAAGCGCGCGCTCACGCAATTGCGCATAGGGCACGGCCTCTACAAGGCCCGTGCGGGCGCTGTAGAAATTCAGGCCGGTCTTGCCCCTGGCGGCATAGTCCAGTGCGTCGGTCATGAGGTCGAAATCGGCCAGCCGCAAGTCCTGCCCGCTCAATGTGGGTGTCGGTTCAAGGTCGCTCATGTGATTTTCGTGCCTTTGATGAGAAAGGAAGCCCGCATCCTGCCAGGAGCCCCGGAAATGGTGCAACACAAGCGCGCGCATGTATCACACGTTTGCATCATGTGCACCCTGCCACCTGCCATTCGCCTTTTCCCGGGCAGTATGGCGTTTTTTACAGCATTTTTGCAAGTCCGGGGCTGCATCCCCGGTCTGTGCGCCCGCGCGCACGGGATTTGCCATGGCTGGCGTCTGGACTTGCCTGGCGATTGGGAGTAACGCTGCGCGCGCCTGCACAGGGCAGGCCGAATACAGAATTCAGGAGCGCACCCCGTGGAGCAGACCGGCACCCATATCAATGAGAAAACCCTTGCAGACCTGGGCCTCAAGGAGGCCCGCAAGGTCAACTGGAACTGGACCAATGCGGCGCTTTACGAA
>JALWUB010000075.1 GCA_026993275.1 Robiginitomaculum sp.
ACCCAGCAGCACCAGGAGGGTGCCGCCAAAGCCCAGATGCGCATGCAGCAGGGTGGTGAAGATGGCAATGGCCATGCCCGCCATGCCATAGAGATTGCCCTTGCGTGCGGTCTCCGGCGAGGACAGGCCGCGCAGCGCCAGGATGAACAAAACACCAGAGACGAGATAGAGCAAAGCGGCAAGATTGGTCATGGCTCAGCCCTTCTTCTTGTACATGGCGAGCATGCGCTGGGTGACCAGGAAGCCGCCAAATATGTTCACCGCCGCCAGGGTGGTGGCGATGAAGCCAAAGCCCTTGGCGCCGCCATGGGCCGAAACTGCGACCAGGGCGCCGACAATGATGACCGAGGAAATGGCGTTGGTGACCGCCATCAGCGGCGTGTGCAGGGCCGGGGTGACGCTCCAGACGACGAAATAGCCGACAAAACAGGCCAGGGTGAAAATGGCCAGGCGAAACACGAATGGATCAACACTCAGCATGGCGGAAATGGCAAGCATGTCAGCCCTCCTTCGGTTTGGGTTTGGCGGCGCGTTTGCGCGCAGGCGTCTTGGCGGCGGGTTTTTTCGCGGTTGTCTTTTTTGCTGCCGCCTTTTTGGCCGGCGCCTTTTTTGCGGCCGGCTTCGCAGCAGCGGCCTTTTTCGTGGCGGTCTTCTTGGCCGGCGTTGTCTTGGCCGCAGGTTTTTTCGCCGGGGCCGCCTTGGCGGCAAAGGCCTCGTTGGTGATCTTGCCGCCGCGCGCCAGATTGGCGCCGGTGACGATCTCGTCATCCCAGTGCGGCGCATATTCACCAGCCTCGCCCGCGAGCAGGGGCAGGAAATTGAGCAGGTTCCTGGCATAGAGCGCCGTGGTTGCGGCGCCAAGACGGGCAGGCAGATTGGTAAACCCGGCGATGGTGACGCCGTGCTTTTCAATGACCTTGCCCGCCTGCGTCAGGGCGCAATTGCCGCCGCGCTCCGCCGCCATGTCGATGATGACCGCACCCTCGGGCATGGACCTGACCATGGCCTCGTCGATCAGCCTTGGCGCCGGGCGCCCCGGGATCAGCGCCGTGGTGATGACAATGTCCTGCTTGGCGATGTGCCCGGCGATCAGTTTCGCCTGTTTTTTCTGGTATTCCGCCGACATCGGCTTGGCATAGCCGCCCGCGGTTTCGGCGGCCTTGAACTCGTCATCCTCGACAGCAACGAACTTGGCGCCGAGCGAGGCCACCTGCTCCTTGGCGGCCGGGCGCACATCGGTGGCGGTGACAATGGCGCCCAGGCGGCGCGCCGTGGCAATGGCCTGCAGGCCGGCAACGCCTGCGCCCATGACGAAGGTGCGCGCCGGGGCCACGGTGCCCGCCGCGGTCATCATCATCGGCAGGGCGCGGTGATAGAGTTCTGCCGCCTCGATGACGGCGCGGTAGCCCGCCAGATTGGACTGGGACGACAGCGCGTCCATGGACTGGGCCCGCGAAATGCGCGGAATGAACTCCATGGCGAACACGTCAATGCCCCTGGCGGCGCAGGCGCGCACGAAGTCCGGATCGTCATGGGGGCTGAGCAGGCCGATAATGGCCGCGCCTTTTTTCAGCGTGGCAAGGACACTGGCCGCGGGGCGGTTGACGCACAGCAGCGCATCAGCGCCCTTGAGCGCAGACGCGGCCGTCTTGGCGATGTGCGCCCCGGCGGCCTTGAAATCCGCATCCTTGATGCCCGCGCCCGTGCCTGCGCCGGTTTCGACATGCACGGCGTGCCCGCCAGCGATCAGTTTCTTGACTGTTTCCGGTGTGGCGGCCACGCGGGTTTCGCCACTCTTGCGTTCCTTGAGAACCGCCAGCTTCATGATGCCCACCTCTTGCGCGATTGCGTCTTACAGGGGTGCAAGCTTGCTTCAATTCGCGCCAAAGGAAAAGCGCTTTTTTGAAAAATGCGGTCAAATGACGCGCAATGAACGTCAGGCCGTGCCGATGCGCGGCGGGCCGCCCTTTTCCGACTGTGACGGGCCAAAGGCGCGGTCGAGAATGCGCGTCGAATCCATGGCCAGGTTGATGGCCTCGGTCAGGTGCTCCAGTATGGTGACA
>JALWUB010000076.1 GCA_026993275.1 Robiginitomaculum sp.
GTGCAGCACAAGCTGAACAAGGCTGCGGCGGAGGACACCGCGTCCGTCCTGTTTCAGAACAGCTTTTCCGGCCGGGCGGAGTTTGGGCTGCTGGGCGATGATGACTGGCACGTCAAGGTCAGCGCCGATGGCTCGGCATGGAATGAGGCGCTGATTGTGGATCGCAATACCGGTGATGTGAATTTTCCGAAGGCCCTGAAAAGAGCCAGCAATCTGGTCTGGGATGCAGGCAATCTGGGCAATTTGTTTGACCTTGACCCCGGTGCGGACATGGCCCTGGCCAACACTCGCGCCAATATCGCTCGCCAGCCGAACGACCTGGTGACGGCGGAAACATATTCTTTCGCCAGCTCTGGTCTGCCGGAAGACATGGTGGACCTGCCCTCAGCCAGCTTGTCGATTCAGTCAGGCGGCCGGGCTTACAGGCAGCCGCCCAATCAATCGGTCGGGCACAAACACGCTTATCCCATCATAACTGGAAGGGTCTATGAGTTCGTTGTGGATGTCGAGCCCGTGGGGACATCCAGTTCTGTCGTGATCGGCGCCTTCAGCCTCAAACAGGATCACACCCTCATTTCAGGAACATGGTGGAAGTTCACGTCTGGCGGCATAGCACTGACAGGCCGGACTCAACTGAGTGGAAGATTTTCGACCGATCCTGCAAAGGGCGTGACGTTTGCAAGCGACGGAACGGAAAAACTCGCCCGCTTTGTGGTAAAAAATGCCTCCTCGGCAGACGATATTTATCTTTATGGCATCCAGGTTCGTGACATCACCAACAGCCTCACGCTGGATGGCGCAGAAACCATTACCGGTGTCAAAACCCATGCCGCAGCCCGCATAGACGCACAGATTGCACTGAGCGATGCGGCAAACATCGCCCTTGACCTTGCATCCGGCAACACGTTTTCCGTGACACTGGGTGGTAACCGCACACTGGACAACCCCACCAACATGGCGGCCGGCCAGAGCGGCACCATTGTTGTCAAACAGGATGCGGCGGGGGGCAGAACCCTTGCCTATGGCTCCAGTTACAAATGGCCAGGAGGCACCACGCCGGTCTTAAGCACGGCGGCTGGCGCTATTGACATGATCCACTACCGGGTTCTGGATTCAAGCACCCTTTTGTGTTCTTTCCAACTGGCATTTTCCTAGGCTCCAGACTCATTCAAATCCAGAAACAGATCAGCGCTGCAAGGCATAATCCGGCCATATAGTTTTGGGCCAGTTTGTCATAGCGCATGGCGATGCGGCGGAAGTCCTTGAGACGGCCGAACATTCTCTCGACGACGTTGCGCCCCTTGTATCGTGCCGCATCAAAGGCATGGGGCTGTTTGCGGTTCTTTTTGTTCGGAATCACCGGCCGGATACGCAAGTGCAGCAGTTGGGTGCGCCAGTGATCGGCATCATAGGCCTTGTCGGCAAGCAGGTATTGGGCCTTGGGCAGACGCGCTGTGAGCATGACCGCCCCCTTGATATCCGCAGTCTGGCCCGGTGTCAGGTACAGCACCAGAGGACGGCAGTGTTCATCACTCAAGGCATGTATTTTGGTGTTTCTGCCGCCTTTGGTCCGCCCAATGGCCTGAGCAGAAGCCCCCCTTTTCCGCCGCCGGCGCAACGGTGAGCCTTGATGTGGGTGCTGTCGATGGATATTTGCTCTGCCTTGCCTGCTTGTGCGCGGGTGAGCGCTGCAAACAGATACTGCCAGTGCCCCTTGGCCGCCCATCGGTTATAGCGATTGTAAATGGTGGTATAGGGACCATAATGCGCAGGGCAGTCCCGCCACCGGCAGCCCGATTGCAGCACATGAATGATCCCGCTGATAACACGCCGGTCATCCACACGGCGCCGGCCCGCCGCACGATACGGCAAATGCGGCTCAATCGCATCCCATTGCGCGTCCGAAAGCCAAAAATAACGCTTCATAACCAAAACCTCCATGTCAAAAACACAAACCATTGAATCAGTTAATGGTTAATAGGTTTTGACCCTAGTTCTACACGATCCTGAAATGCAACGCCGGCGCGCCCGCTGCCCCGGCGGCCACATGG
>JALWUB010000077.1 GCA_026993275.1 Robiginitomaculum sp.
CCGAGCCGCCCTTTCTGGACGTGGTCAGCATTGCCTTTGGCATTGCCGATGCGGCCAGTCATTACCATGTGCCGCTGCTGGTCTCGCCCTATGGCTATTCCACCTACCGGGGCAGCTGATGACGCGGGACACGGTGCAGTTCTGGCTCAATGGCGAAGCCGTTTCGGTGCATAATCCGGACCCGGTGCAGACGGTGCTGAACTGGCTGCGGCAGGAGCGCGCGCTCACCGGCAGCAAGGAAGGCTGTGCCGAGGGCGATTGCGGCGCCTGCACCATTGTGGTCGGCGATCCGGAGGCACCGGAGGGCGTGCCGCCCTGGCGCGCCATCAATGCCTGCATTGCCTTTCTGCCCACGCTTGACGGCAAGGCGGTGATGACCGTGGAAGGGCTGGCGCGCAGCGGCGAATTGCACCCCGTGCAGCGCGCGCTTGTGGCGCATCATGGCTCCCAGTGCGGCTTTTGCACGCCGGGTTTTGTCATGAGCCTCTATGCCCATTACCGCAATGGCGGCGCGCTGGATGATGATACGCTCAATGACGTGCTGGCGGGCAATCTGTGCCGCTGCACCGGCTATGCGCCGATCATTCGCGCCGCAAAGGCCATGAAGGATTATCCGCCGATTGAAGAGATCCCCCTGCCCAGGCCAGAGCGCGCGCCCATGCTGGCGCTCGACCATGCCGATCCGGCCCGGGGCGGGCGCAGACGCTATTTCGCCCCGCGCACGGTTGATGACCTGGCCCGGCTTTGCCTGCAGCACAAGAGCGCCGTCCTGCTCTCGGGCGGCACCGATGTCGGCCTTTGGGTGACCAAGCAGCACAGGGATCTGCCGGTGCTGATCGATACCGGCCGCGTGGCCGGCCTTGCCGCCATCGAGCGGCGCAGGGACGGCCTGCACATTGGCGCCGGGGCGCGCTATGCGGACGCCGGCGCGGCGCTGGGCACCCTGCACCCCATGCTGGGCGAATTGCTGCGCCGCATCGGCTCGGTCCAGGTGCGCAATGCCGGCACCATTGGCGGCAATATCGCCAATGGATCGCCCATTGGCGACATGCCGCCGCCGCTGATTGCGCTCGGCGCGCAACTGATCCTGCGCAAGGGCGGCGTGCGCCGCCGCATCCCGCTGGAAGCGTTTTTCCTGGCCTATGGCAAGCAGGACCGTGCGCCTGGCGAGTTCGTCGAGGCGGTGTTCGTGCCCGCGCCCGGCCCGGACACGCGCTTTGCGGTCTACAAGGTTTCCAAGCGCTTCGATCAGGACATCTCGGCGCTGTGCGGCGCCTTTGCCGTGACCCTGAAAGACGGCGCCGTCGCCACGACCCGCCTGGCCTATGGCGGCATGGCGGCAGTGCCCAAACGCGCGGAACGGGCGGAAGCGGCGCTGATGGGCCAGACATGGGACGAGGCCGCCGTGCGCCGGGCCATGCAGGCCCTGAAAGAGGACTTTACCCCGCTTGACGACATGCGCGCCAGCGCCGCCTATCGCATGACCTGTGCGCAGAACCTCCTGTACAAGTTCTGGCTGGGCGAACAGGCGCCCTATCTGGCCCGGCAGGTGCGCCATGGATAACTGCACGGCCATCAAGGGCGGCGCCGCCCAGAGCATTCCGCATGACAGCGCCGCCAAGCATGTCACCGGCCAGGCGCGCTATATCGACGACCTGCCGCATCCGCCGGGGCTGTTGCACCTGCAGCCGGGGCTCTCCAGCCGCGCCCATGCGCGCATCAAGACGCTGGACCTTGCGGCGGTGCGCGCCGCGCCAGGCGTGGTCTGTGTGCTCACCGCCAAAGACATTCCCGGCACCAATGATGTCAGCCCCACCGGCACCGGTGATGATCCGGTGTTTGCCGATGGCGAGGTGGTCTATGCCGGCCAGGCGGTCTTTGCCGTGGCGGCGGAAACGCTCGCCCAGGCCCGCCATGCGGCATCCCTGGCGGTCATCGCGTATGAAGACCTGCCCGCCATCCTCACCCTGGACGAGGCGCTGGCGGCAGAAACCGACCTGGAGCCGCCGCAGATCATGGCGCGCGGCGATGCCGATGCCGCCATCAAGCGCGCGCCGCACCGCATTAGCGGCCGGGTGCATATTGGCGGCCAGGAGCATTTTTATCTGGAAGGGCAGGCGGCCCAGTGCCTGCCGGGCGAGGATGGCGATCTCATTGTCCATTCCTCCACCCAGCATCCCAGCGAGGTGCAGAGCCTGATCGCACACATGCTGAACAAGACCGCCAAGGATGTCACCGTGCAGGTGCGGCGCATGGGCGGCGGCTTTGGCGGCAAGGAAACCCAGGCCGCCGGCATTGCCGCCATGGTGGCGCTGGCCTGCCACAAGACCGGGCGCCCGGCGCGGCTGGTGCTGGACCGGGATGACGACATGGTGCTGACCGGCAAGCGCCATGACTTTGTCATCGGCTATGAGGCGGGCTTTGATGATGCGGGCCGCCTGGCGGGGGTCGTTTTCGAGCAGGCCGCGCGCTGCGGCGCTTCCATGGACCTCTCGGCGGCCATCAATGACCGGGCCATGTTCCATGCGGACAATGCCTATTACCTGCCCAATGTCTTCATCCGCTCGCGCCGCCTGCGCACCAACACCGTCTCCAACACCGCCTTTCGCGGCTTTGGCGGCCCCCAGGGCATGATGGGCATCGAGCACCTCATGGACGCCATCGCCCGGCATCTGGGCAAGGACCCGCTCAGCGTGCGCCGCGCCAATCTCTATGGCGGCGATGGCCGCGATGTGACCCCCTATGGGCAAAGGGTCACGGACAACATCGCCCCGGAGCTGATGGCGGAGCTGGCCGAGCGGGCGGACTATGCCGGGCGCCGCGAGGCCATTGCGACCTTTAATGCTCAAAATGAGCATGTAAAGCGCGGCCTCGCCCTCACCCCGGTCAAGTTCGGCATTTCCTTCACCACCGGCTTTCTCAACCAGGCCGGGGCGCTGGTGCATGTCTATGCCGACGGCTCGGTGCATCTCAATCATGGCGGCACCGAGATGGGCCAGGGCCTGTTCACCAAGGTGGCGCAGGTGGTGGCCAGCGTGTTCTGCATTGATCTGTCGCACATCAAGATCACCGCCACCGACACCGGCAAGGTGCCCAACACCTCGGCCACGGCGGCCTCGTCCGGCTCGGACCTGAATGGCATGGCGGCGTACAATGCGGCGCGCACCATCCGCGGCCGGCTGGCGGAGTTTGCCGCCCGGGAGGCCGGGTGCGACGCCAAGGACGTGGTGTTCACCGCCGGGCGGGTGCTGGCGGGCCGCCGCGACTGGAGCTTTGCCGAACTGGTGCGCGCGGCCTATCTGGCACGCATATCGCTCTCCTCCACCGGCTTTTACGCCACCCCGGACATTCATTATGACCGCGAAGCCCACCAGGGCCGCCCGTTCTACTATTTCGCCTATGGCGCGGCCCTGAGCGAGGTCGAGGTGGACGGGCTCACCGGCGAGAGCCGGGTGCGCCGGGTGGACATCCTCCATGATGTGGGCAAATCGCTGAACCCGGCCATTGATCTGGGCCAGATCGAGGGCGGCTTTGTCCAGGGCATGGGCTGGCTGACCAGCGAAGAGCTTGTGTATGACGCCGGGGGGCATTTGCGCACCCATGCGCCCTCGACCTACAAGATCCCCGCCTGCGGCGACCGCCCGGCCGTGTTCAATGTGCGCATTTTTGCGCGCGGCGAAAACACCGAGCCGACCATTCACCGCTCCAAGGCGGTGGGCGAGCCGCCCCTGATGCTGGCCATTTCGGTGTTCAGCGCCATTGGCGACGCCATTGCCAGCTTTGGCGGCGGCCGCACCTGGCCGGACCTGCACGCCCCGGCAACGCCGGAAAATATCCTGCGCGCCATAACGCTCCTGAAGGGGGAAAGCTGGTGAGCCTGTGGGCGGACATGAGCCTGCACGATCTGGCGCAGGGCGAGGCCGCCATGCTGGTCAGTCTGGGCGCCGTGCGCGGCTCGGCGCCGCGCGAGGCGGGCACGGTCATGCTGGTCACGCCAACGCGGCAATATGGCACCATTGGCGGCGGCGCGCTGGAATACCGCGCCGCGGCGCGCGCCCGCGCCCTGCTGGACGAGGGCGCGAGCGACCGTGAAGACACCATGATCCTGGGACCGGATCTCGGCCAGTGCTGCGGCGGCCAGGTCACCTTGCGCTATGAACGCCTTGAGGGCACGCCAGAGGAGATGGCAGGCCGCCTTGAGGCCCTGGGCCCGGCGCCCGCGCCGCTGACGCTGTTTGGGGCCGGGCATGTGGGCCGGGCTCTGGTGCAGGTGCTCGAAGGCCTGCCCTTTGCAATAGACTGGGTGGATGCGCGGCCCGAGAGCTTCGCCCATCCGGTGCCTGCCGGAGTGCGCTGCCTGCGCATGGATGATCCGTGTCAGGCGGTCAAGGACGCGCCCGCAAACAGCATTTTCCTGGTCATGACCCATGACCATGATCTGGATTATCGTCTTGTGAAAACGATCTTGAACCGGGGTGATTTTGCCTTCGCCGGACTCATTGGCTCCAAGACCAAGCGCGCCCGCTTTGCCGCGCGGCTGCGCCGGGACGGCGTGGACGAAAAAACACGGGCGCGGCTCACATGCCCGGTGGGGATGAGCGGCATTCCCGGCAAGGCGCCCAAGGCCATCGCCGTGGCGATTGCGGCACAACTTCTCACCTTGAACAAAGCAGACTGATATGGAACTGGACATCATCCCCTGGGCCAACATGGCGCTGCGCTGGCTGCATGTCATTGCCGGCATTGCCTGGATCGGCTCCAGCTTTTACTTCATCTGGCTGGACAATTCCCTGCGCCCCGAAAAGGGAGAGACCGACGAAGGCGTCGCCGGGGCGCTGTGGGCGGTGCATGGCGGCGGCTTTTACCACAAGAAAAAATACCGCGTCGCCCCGGACCACATGCCGGACACCCTGCACTGGTTCAAATGGGAGGCCTACACCACATGGCTGTCGGGCTTCGCGCTGCTGGTGCTGATGTATTACATGAGCGCCAATCTCTATCTGGTGGACAAGGCCAAACTGGCGCTCAGCAACTGGCAGGCTGCTGGTCTGGGCATGGCTTTCATCGCTGCGGGCTGGATCCTCTATAACAGCCTGTGCCGCTCGCCCCTGCGCCGCAATGATGCGCTGCTGGGCGCGGTGTGGTTCGTGGTGCTGCTCGGCTTCGCCTTTGCGCTCAACCGGGTCTTTTCCGGGCGCGGCGCGGTCATGCATGTGGGCGTCATCATCGGCACGGCGATGGCCGCCAACGTGTTTTTCATCATCATCCCCAACCAGCGCAAGACGGTCGCGGCGATGCTGGCGGGCGAGGCGCCGGACCCGGCTTTGGGCCTGGCCGCCAAACAGCGCAGCCTGCACAACAATTACATGACCCTGCCGGTGGTGCTGATCATGACCAGCAACCACTATCCCATGCTGTTCGGCAATCCCTACAACTGGGCGCTGCTCGGCGGGCTGGGGCTGAGCGGGATGCTGATCCGGCATTTTTTCAACCGCCGCCACCATGATGATGTCAATTATGGCTGGCTCGCCGCCGGGGCAGCCATGTTCATCGCCGTCATGATTTTTGCCAGCATCAGCCAGACCGGCTTTCACAAACCCGCCAGCGCTGACGATGTTTCCTTTGCGCAGGTGCGCACCCTGATCAAGACCCATTGCACCATGTGCCATGCGCAAAACCCCAGCCATGACGGTTTTGATGCGCCGCCCGCCGGGCTGGTGCTCACCGATGATGCGGCGATCAAGGCCAATGCGGCGCGCATCTATCAGCAGGTGGTGGTGGCCAAGATCATGCCGCTGGGCAATGAAACCGGCATCACGGAGGCCGAACGGGCGCAGATCGGCGCCTGGGTACAGGCGCAAAAATGAGCACGCCACCCCTCAAGGCCGCGCCGCTGACGGCCGCCGCCTTTGCGCCCTTTGGCGATGTCTTGAGCGTGGAAACGGCAACCATCAGGACCATCAATGAGGGCCATACCCTGCGCCATGATTTTGGTGCTGCACTGACGCTTTCAGCGAAGGGCGGCCGCCCGGCGCTGAGCCTGTTTCGCGCAGAGCCGCTGCCGGAACCGCTCCACCTTTCCATGATGGAGCGCCATCCCCTGTCCAGCCAGGCGTTTTACCCCTTGAGCGGCAGGCCGTATCTGGTGGTGGTGGCCCCCAGGGGGGATTTTGACAGGAAAGGCCTTCGGGCCTTCCTTGCCGCCCCGGACCAGGGAGTGAATTACCATGCGGGCACCTGGCACCATTATCTGCTGGCGCTGGAGGCAAAAAGCGACTTTCTGGTGCTGGACCGCATTGGCGGGGGCGAAAATTGCGATACCATCGCGCTGGACCCGCCCGTGGCTGTGGAATGGAAAGCATGACCCGGCAAGCCTTTCGCGGCGCCCTGTTTCATTGCCTGGATGATCCGGCGATTGCGCCGGAGGCGGCCGTCTATCATGATGATGGCGGCCTGATCGTTGATGGCGGCCATGTCGAGGCCTCCGGGCCGTGGGCCGAGATCGCGCCTGCGCTCAAGGGCGCACGCGTCATCACCCTGCCGGACACCCTGATCGTGCCGGGCTTCGTCGATGCCCATGTGCATTATCCGCAAGTGGATGCCATTGGCGGCTATGGCGAGCATTTGCTCGACTGGCTGAAAGACTACGCCTTTCCCGCCGAGATCGCCTTTGAGAACGACCCGGGCCATGCCCGCGCCACGGCGGATTTCTTCCTGGACGAATTGCTGCGCAATGGCACCACATCGGCACTCGTCTTTGCCACCTCCCATGCGGATTCGGTCGATGCGCTGTTCGAGGCGGCACTGGCCCGGCAGATGCGCCTCATTGCCGGCAAGGTGCTGATGGACCGCAATGCGCCGGAAAGCCTGCAGGACACGGCGGAAGGCGGCTATGCGCAAAGCCGGGCGCTGATCGAAAAATGGCAAGGCAAGGGCCGCCTGGGCTATGCGGTCACCCCGCGCTTTGCGCCCACGTCAACCGAAGCGCAACTGACGCTGGCGGGCCGGCTGCTGGCCGAATTTCCCCATACCCTGCTGCACACCCATTTGTGCGAAAACACCGACGAGATTGCCTGGGTGGGCGAACTGTTCCCGGAAGCCCGCGATTATCTCGATGTCTATGAACGCGCCGGGCTGGTCGGCCAGCGCTCGGTCTTTGCCCACGGGGTCCATCTCGATGACGGTCTGCGCGCCCGGCTGGTCCGCGCCGGGTCGGCCATCGCCCATTGCCCGACCTCCAATCTGTTTTTGGGCAGCGGGCTTTTTGATCTGCAAGCGGCGCAACAGGCAGGGGTGACGCTGGCGCTCGGCTCGGACATTGGCGCCGGCACGTCTTTTTGCGCCTTTGCCACCATGAGCGAGGCCTACAAGGTGGCGCAGTTACGCGGCCATCCCCTGCATCCCTTCACGGCCTTTTATCTGGCCACGCTGGGCGGCGCCCGGGCGCTGCATATTGACGCTCACGCGGGCAATCTTGCCCCCGGCAAGGAAGCTGATTTCTGCCTGCTGGACCTGGCCGCAACGCCGCTGCTGGCGCGCCGCCTGGGGCGCGCCAAAACCGTCCAGGAGCGGCTTTTCGCGCTGATGATCCTGGGCGATGACCGGGCCGTTGCGCGCACCTATGTGGCCGGCAGGCTGGCGCATGACCGCAACGCACCGCGCGGCAAATTGCCCGGATCGTAAGACAGCGCTGGACGCCCGGGACAGGCCGGGCTATAGCCGGGCCATCATCCCAAAGGCGCCCGGGCCCCGGCCCGGCGCACCGGCACCAGCATCAGGAGGTTTTCATGGCGGTTCGGGTGGCAATCAACGGGTTTGGCCGCATTGGCAGGCTGGTCCTGCGCTCCATCATCGCGCATGGCCGCACCGACATCACGGTTGTCGGCGTCAATGATCTGGGGCCGGTGGAAACCAATGCGCATCTGCTCAAATACGATTCCGTGCATGGCCGCCTGGACGCGGACATCAAGACCGAAGACGGCGCCATGGTGGTCAATGGCCAGACCATCCGCGTCACCGCCGAGCGCGACCCGGCCGATCTGCCCTGGGCCGATCTGAGCGTTGATGTGGCGCTTGAATGCACCGGCATTTTCCGCACCCGGGACGCTGCCGCCAAGCATTTGCAGGCCGGCGCCAAACGGGTGCTGCTGTCGGCGCCGGGCACGGATGTGGACAAGACCATTGTCTATGGCGTCAATGATGGCGTGCTGGGGCCGGATGACCTGGTGGTCTCCAATGCCTCCTGCACCACCAATTGCCTCGCCCCCGTGGCCAAGACCCTGCATGACGCCATCGG
>JALWUB010000078.1 GCA_026993275.1 Robiginitomaculum sp.
CTGCGCCCTGTTGTGGACGCTGGGCGGGCAAAGCTCAAGTCACAAACCGCTCAAAGCCGTGTCATTGCCCTGCGCTCCCGGCGGAGCCGCACAGGCGGCACAGTTCCGCAACCGTTTGCGTCAGCCGGGCAAGATCGGCCGGTTTTGACAGCCGGTGATCGCCATTCTTGGCCAGGTTCAGTTGCACATCCTGGCTGCGCAGGCGTGCCATCAGCTCCAGTGCCGTATCCCAGGGCACGCTCTGGTCCTGCACGCCCTGCAGAATGCGCACCGGGCCGTCATAGGCAATACGGCCATTCAG
This sequence comes from Robiginitomaculum sp., assembly GCA_026993275.1. Classification (GTDB taxonomy): domain Bacteria; phylum Pseudomonadota; class Alphaproteobacteria; order Caulobacterales; family Maricaulaceae; genus Robiginitomaculum_B. The sequence goes on from JALWUB010000078.1 coordinate 302, forward strand.
CAACAGGTGCCGGCGCCCGTCCTCGATCAGCGCCCGGCTGATGGGCATGGGCTCGTCATCGCCGTCGGCGGGCAGATGGATGACGCCGCGCTCCATGATCTGGCGCCGGGTGCCTTCGTCAAAGTGTGCCCACATCAGCGTTTCGGTGAAATCCGGGGCCGGGGCGATCAGCGCCAGCGCCCTCACCTGCTGCGGCCGCGCCAGCGCCAGCAGCAGCGCCACCCAGCCGCCCATGGACGAGCCGACGGCAATGGCACCCTTTGGGCAACAGGCATCCAGAACGCACAGCGCATCATCGCGCCAGCGCGAAATCGTGCCGTCCTCAAACCGCCCCGGCGAACGGCCATGGCCGAAATAGTCAAAGCGCACCATGGCGCGCCCCTGATCGCGGGCCCAGGCGTCCAGGGCCTGCGCCTTGGTGCCGTCCATGTCCGAGCGCAGCCCGCCCAGCCACAACAGCGCCGGCCCCTTGCCAGGGCGGATGCGGCAGGCCAGCTTTCCGCCAGCGCCGCAGTCCAGATATTCAAGATCATTTGCCATTCGCCGCACCGGAATGCACATTGCCGGTTTCGTGCATGGCACACAACAGCCGGGAATGTCGAGTTGTCCCTGAAGGTTTTGCAGATCATTCCGGCCCTGGACGCCGGCGGCGCCGAGCGCACCGTGGTCGACATCACCCGGGCGGTGGTGCAGGCTGGCGGCCAGGCCCTGACCATCAGCACCGGCGGCCGCCTTGAGGGCGAGATTGAAGCCGCAGGGGGCACCTGTGCGCACCTGCCGGTGGCCTCCAAGAACCCGCTGACCCTGTGGCGCAACAGCGGCCGCATTGCCGCCCTGGCCAGGCGCTTTGGCGCCAGCCTCGTGCATGCGCGCTCGCGCGCCCCGGCCTGGAGCGCCCGGGCCGCCGCAACGCGCCTGGGCCTGCCCTTCGTGACCACCTATCATGGCACCTATAATGCCCGCAGTGCTCTGAAGCGGCGTTATAACGCGATCATGGCCAGTGGCGATCTGGTGATTGCCAATTCGCATTTCATTGCCCGCCATGTCATCAGCGAGCACGGGATCGATCCGGCCCGCATCCGCATTGTCCCCCGCGGGGTTGATGCGCGCTTTTTCGACATTGCCCCCAAGCCCGGGCCGCTGCCGGATCCGCCGCTGATTGTCCTGCCCGGCCGCCTGACACGGTGGAAGGGCCAGGCGCTGATGATTGCGGCGCTGGCGCGCCTGCGCGCGGCCGGGGTGCGCGCCCGGCTGCTGCTGGCGGGCGATGCCCAGGGCCGCCTCTCTTATGTGGACGCCCTGCAGCGCCAGATCGCGGCGGCGGACCTGACGGATCAGGTGGTATTTTGCGGCCATGTGGACGACATGCCCGCGCTTTATCGCCGGGCCGATCTGGTTGTCTCGGCCTCGCTGGAGCCCGAGGCCTTCGGCCGGATTGCCGTAGAGGCCCAGGCGAGCGCCCGGCTGGTCGTGGCCGCGGCCCATGGCGGCGCCTTGGAGACCGTGGAGCATGGCCGCACCGGCTTTCATTTTGCCCCCAATGATGCGGATGCGCTGGCCCGCGCCCTGAGCCAGGCACTGGCGCTGGGGCCGGATGCGCGCCAGAGCCTCTGTCTTGCGGCGCGCGCCCGCGCCCGGCGGCTCTATTCGTGCGCGGCAATGTGTGCCAAAACCCTTGCGGTTTATCGTGAACTTGTTTGTCTGGATTCCCATTCATGAGCACCGGGGCGCTGGTCATCTG
>JALWUB010000079.1 GCA_026993275.1 Robiginitomaculum sp.
GTGCCAGGGCCTGGCCCGGCGCGGCGCGCGCCAGCGCAAATCGCCCACCGGCGGTGCGGCATAGGGGATGCCGGACCATTGATAGGCACCGCTGGGCCTGGCAATGGCGCCGGTCAGCATGCCGGTTTCAACCTGGCGCACGGTCTGCGGCGCCGCCACCAGCGGCGCAGGCGCCTTGGGCTTGCTCTGGCAATTGGCAAGCACAAGGGCGCCCAAAAGGCTTAAGACAATCACGGTTTTGCTATGCATGGGCCAGGGCTCCTCTTGGCGGCGGGCGCCCGCGGCCGGAGCCGCGGAGGCCGTCTGGCGGGTATTGGGCAAGGACCAAGCGCTTGAGTCAAGACGGCTTTTGGGTCTGCACCCCTTGCGAAAGAGAGATGGCCGCAAGAGATGAATCAAAGGTAAGCGGAACACTTTGTTTTTACTAATAAAAAACCTTGGTTACTTTAACCGAATCGCAACCACGCACGCCAAAAATCCGTATGCGTGGGGTGATCCACGAATGGTGAAAGCCTGGGCGCGGAGCAGAAAAGACCGGCCAGGCATTTCAAGGGAGACGACGATGGCATTTACGGATGTGGAAGTGCGAGAAGCGCATGAAGCCGTGAAAAGCGCTCCGGAAGCGGAAGACCTGAACCGGCTGGGGCTGATTTATTCTTCCGGCGAAGGCCCGGAACTTGATCTGGTCGAAGCGCACAAATGGTTCAATCTGGCCGCCGTGCTTGGCTTTGAAACGGCGAAAGACTACCGCCGCGAAATTTCCGAGCAAATGAGCAACAGCCAGATTGTCAAGGCCCAGCGCGCCGCGCGCAAATGGCTGCAGGGGCACAAGCGCTGCGCCGTGCAATAAGCCGTGACCATCAGTGACCGGCCGCAATTCAGCGATATCCGGCCCTTGAGCCGGGATGGAAACCGGTTTTCGGACAAGACGTGCAACAAGACAACAGGATAGAGTGCAGTTTTGAGTCCATCAAAACGTGAAGCGCTCTAGATCTGAGCCAGATGCGTATTGAGGCGAGTTGGAGGGAGGCGAGGCAGTTGCCGTCCCGTTTGTTGTAACGGGTGGCCACGGTGCGGAAGTGTTTTGATTCTGTTGAAGAATCGTTCAATCAATTGTGTGCTTTATAGACGTCTCGACCATGCGGGATGATCGGGCCGCACTGCGGCATGGAAGGGATCACGGCCTGAGCCCCCTGCCTGGCCAGCAGTGCCCGGATGGATGAGGAGTCGATCATTTGCACTTCGCCCTCATAACTCTCTGATATGGCGTCTAGAATGTGTGCTCAAACGCCTGCCTTGCGCCACCGGTTGAAGCGGTTGACGCAGGTTGGGGCCGCAGCGGGGCGGAATGTCCGCCCAGGGTGCGCCTGTCCTCAACCGCCAGAAGATACCGTTCATGACCTGCCGGTCAGTCCCCCTCGCCGCCGGTAATGCGGAAATTTTTGGCCTGGGCGCGCATCAGCGCCAGCGCCAGCGGGTCGGGCATCAGCTTGGCCAGGGCCGCAATGGTCTTGTTGGCGAAGCCCGGCACCCGCACGGGGACGTTTTTCTCGACCGCGCGATAGCCGATGGCGGCGACCTCTTCGGCGGTTTTCCACATCCAGGCGGGCAGTCTGGAGACCAGGCCGCGGGTATTGTTGACATCGTGAAATTCGGAATAGGTGAAACCCGGACACAGGGCGCTGACATGCACGCCGGTGCCGGTGTTTTCCAGATTGAGCGATTGCGAGAACTTGATCAGAAACGCCTTGTCGGCAGCATACAGCGTATGTCCCAGCGAGCCCGGCAAATGCCCGGCCAGCGAGGCGACATTGATGATGCGGCCAAAGCCGCGGCTGCGCATGCCTGGCAGCGTGCGGTAAACCAGTTCGCACGGCGCCATCAGCATGATCTGCAAAAACGCCGCATGGGATTTCCAGGACGGGTGCAGATAGGTGCCGGGCAGGCCATAACCGGCATTGTTGATCAGGCCATCGACATGGCGCCCGGCCTCGTCAATGGCCTTCAGAATGGCCGCGGGCGCGCTCTTCTGGTGCAGGTC
>JALWUB010000080.1 GCA_026993275.1 Robiginitomaculum sp.
CCATCGAGCGCCTGCACCGCTTCGGCCTGCTCCGGGTTCAGCCCGTCCAGATAGGGGGCGGCAGCAGCCGGCGGCTGCGGACGCGCCAGATCAGAGAGTTTGTGCGCTTTGGCCACGTGCCAGTCCCACAGAATCAAAATCGGGAGCCAAGGCTAACACAGCCGGGACGAAACGCATGCCCTTCTGTCAGGAGCGTTTCTGCGTCTTGCGCCGCCGCAGGCGTTTGGGCAGGCGCGGCCGCACCCGCCCGCCCAGGCGCTTCAGCCGTTTCCAGAAGCGCCGCCGCTCCGGCTGTGGCGGCACCTCCAGCGATTCGACAAAATCGCGGGCGCAGGCTTTCCAGGAAAACCCTTCCGCATGAGCACGCACTCTCTTGCGGTCCAGCTCCAGGCAGGCCAGGGCGGCCTTGCGCAAATCCTCGTCCACCACGCCAGCGCCGGAATCGCCGATAATGTCCTTTGGCCCCGGCACCGGGAATGCCGCCACCGGCGTGCCGCAGGCCATGGCCTCGAGATTGACCAGGCCGAAGGTGTCGGTGCGGCTGGGAAACACGAACACATCGGCATCGGCAAAATGGCGCGCCAGATCTTCGCCAAAGCGCGCGCCGGCAAACACCGCATCGGGGTATTTCCTTTGCAATTCCTTGCGCTGCGGCCCGTCGCCGACGACCACCTTGGTGCCCGGCAGGTCCAGCTCCAGAAAGCCTTCAATGTTTTTCTCGACGGCCACCCGGCCGACATTGACAAAAACCGGACGCGCAAGACCGGCATAAACACCATGTTCCGTATCGCGCAGCCGCGGATTGAACAGTTCCGTATCGACGCCGCGCGCCCACGGCGTGATATTGCGAAAGCCCTTGGCCAGCAGCGCCTCGCGCATGCTGGGCGTGGTCACCATCATGCGGCCGCCGGCATTGTGGAACCGGCGCATGAAGGCATAGCCCAGCGAGACCGGAATAAAGGGCAGGCGCGCATGCACATATTCGGGGAACTGGGTGTGATAGCTGGTGGTGAAGGGCCAGTTCCATTTCAGGCACAGGCTGCGGGCAGCCTGACCCAGCGTGCCTTCGGTGGCAATATGTATGGCGTCGGGCTCGAAATCCTGAATGCGGCGCTCAATATCCTTTTTGGCGAACAGGGCCAGGCGGATTTCCGGATAGGTCGGCAGCGGCACGGTCAGATAGCCGTCATTGGGCGAGATCACCTCGACCTCATGGCCCATGGCACGGCATTCCTCGACGGTGCGGGTCAGGGTGCGCACAACGCCATTGACCTGTGGCGCCCAGGCATCGGTGACCAGAATGATACGCATGAACACACTCCACTCGACAGGCGTCCTGCTTACCCTGCCCGGGCGCGCTTGGCGAGGGTGCAGCGGCAGGAGTGCGCCATCTGGACAAGGCTGCGCCGGCACACCACACTCAAGGCTCCAGCCTGCCCCCGGCCAGAGGAAGCACCATGCGGTTTTACAAGATGAATGGCTGCGGCAATGCATTTGTCATTGCCGATGCACGCGGGCGCGGCGCACCGCTGGCCCTGGCGCCGGAACGGGTGCAGGCCATTGCCGATCCGGCACGCGGTGCCGGCTGCGATCAGGTCATTGCCCTGGAAGATGCAGGCCCGGAGGCCGATGTGTTCATGCGCATCTGGAATGCCGATGGCAGCGAGGTTGCTGCCTGCGGCAATGCCACGCGCTGTGCTGCCTGGCTGCTGATGCGCGAAACGGGGCGTGGTGCGGCGGCCATTCAGACCAGCGCCGGGCTTTTGCACGCCAGCCAGGCGCAAGACGGCCAGGTCAGCGTTGACATGGGCCCGCCCAGGCTGGACTGGCAGGCCATCCCCCTGGCCGAGCGCATGGATACGCGCGGCATCGACATCAAGGTCGGCCCCATTGATGCGCCCATCCTGTCGCTTCCGGGGGCGGTCAATATGGGCAATCCCCATGCGGTCTTCTTTGTCGATGACATTGATGCCGTGGCGGTGGAGACCCTCGGGCCGATGCTGGAGCACCACCCGCTGTTTCCGCAAGGCGCCAATATCG
>JALWUB010000081.1 GCA_026993275.1 Robiginitomaculum sp.
CTGGCCGGGCTGGCGCCGGTAATGTCGTTTTGCAACTCGTCCAGCCTGTAGCCCACCGCCAGCTTGGCGGCGATCTTGGCAATCGGAAAGCCGGTCGCCTTGGAGGCCAGCGCCGAGGAGCGCGACACCCGCGGATTCATCTCGATCACCACCATGCGGCCATCCGCGGGGTTGATGGCAAACTGCACATTGGAGCCTCCGGTATCGACGCCGATTTCGCGCAGCACCGCAATGGCGCCATTGCGCATGATCTGGAACTCCTTGTCGGTCAGCGTCAGCGCCGGGGCGACGGTGATGGAATCGCCGGTGTGCACGCCCATGGGGTCGATATTCTCGATCGAGCAGACGATAATGCAATTGTCGGCGCCATCGCGCACGACTTCCATTTCATACTCTTTCCAGCCCAGCACCGATTCCTCGATCAGCACCTCCGAGGTTGGCGAGGCCTCAAGCCCGCGCATCACGATCTGGCGGTATTCCGGCAGGTTGTAGGCGATGCCACCGCCGGTGCCACCCAGGGTGAAAGACGGCCGGATGATGGCCGGCAGGCCGATGTCCTCAAAGGCGGCCATGGCCTCGTCCAGTGAATGGGCCAGGTGCGAGCGCGGCGTCTCAAGGCCGATGGCGGCCATGGCAACGCGAAACTGTTCGCGGTCCTCGGCCTTGTCGATGACCTCTGCCCTGGCGCCGATCAACTCGACGCCATGGCGCTCCAGCACGCCGGTCCGGTTCAGCGTCAGCGCCATGTTCAGCGCCGTCTGCCCGCCCATGGTCGGCAGCAGCGCATCAGGGCGCTCCCTGGCAATGATCCGGGTCAGGATCTCCGGCGTGATCGGTTCGATATAGGTGGCGTCGGCCATACCGGGATCGGTCATGATCGTGGCCGGGTTGGAATTGACCAGAATCACCCGGTAGCCTTCCTCGCGCAGCGCCTTGCACGCCTGCACCCCCGAATAGTCGAACTCGCACGCCTGGCCGATGACGATCGGCCCGGCACCGATCAGCAGGATGGAATGAATGTCGTCGCGTCTGGGCATGAACGGCCTTTTCAGGTTTTGGCGTGTTTAGCCCCCCGCACCGCCCAAGCAAAGGGCAAATGCGCAGGGACCGCCAATGATGACAGAGCGTCATATTCGCGCACCCTGTGCCCCAGCCTTGCCCGCAAGGCCAGAAGCTTATATTTCAAGGGCCACGGTTTTGAGTTGCGGACAGAGTGTCATGCCCATCGAACGCGACAATGGCGGCTTTCCCATGGCCGAGGCCAACCGCCTCGTCGCCGGGCTGATGAAGCCGGACCCGCGCATTTACTGGCCTGATTTTCTGATTTCGGTGACGATCGGGTGGGCCGGGTTCGCCCTGGCAGTGATCTACCCCCTGACCTCGCTTCCTGGCCTGGCGGGGCTGGCTGCTGCCGTCCTGGGACTGTACCGGTCGGTGCTCTTTACCCATGAACTGACACATCTGAAAACCGGCACCTTCAAGACCTTCCGCCTGGTGTGGAACCTGTTGTGCGGCTTTCCCATGCTGATCCCCAGCTTCACCTATCACGGCGTGCACCGCCATCACCATGTGCACGATGTCTATGGCACACTGGAAGATGGCGAATACCTGCCCTTTGGCGCGGGCAATCCGCCCGGCATCATTGGCTATATGCTGCTGATTTTCATTCTGCCCGCACTGTTCATCATCCGCTTTTTGCTGCTGGCGCCGCTGTCATGGGTGCTGCCGCCCTTGCGCCGGCTGGTGTGGACGCGGTTTTCCTCGCTGACCATCGACCTGACCTACAAGCGCCCCCTGCCCAAGCCCGGCGACCCGAAAGCGCTCTGGTTTGCCCAGGAATTCATGACCTTTGCCTATGGCTGGACCGCCATCGCCCTGGTCTGGCTGCACATCCTGCCCTTCAGGGCGTTGTGGATGTGGTATCTGGTGGCAGTGCTGATTTTCCTGCTCAATTCCCTGCGCACCCTGGCGGCGCATGCCTATCGCAATCCGGGCACGGAAAAACTGAGCGTGGCCGAGCAGTTTCTCGATTCCG
>JALWUB010000082.1 GCA_026993275.1 Robiginitomaculum sp.
ATAGCCGATCATGATGATTCTCCCGTGCTGTCCCGATTCTGCGGCCAGTAGAGCACAGGGCGGCCGGATTGTCTGTCAAAATCGCCCTGCACCCTTGCATGTGCGCCATTCAATAGGCGCGGGCGGTAAACACCATGTCCAGATCGCCTTCCCATTCGCCGCGCAGGCAGGCCAGCAATTCTTCCGCCTGGGTGATGCCGGTCTGGGCGATCTCTTCCATGCCGCGCAGGAACAGGCTTTCGTTCTCGCCATAGGCATTGCGCCGGGCGCGGCGCTTGAGCCCGCCATGGGAAATCTCCAGCACGGTCTGGGCAATCCGTTGCACAGTGGTGTTGCGAAACGGCGTGTGCAGGCCCAGGGTCGGCGCGGTGCGGCGCAGGGCCTCGCGCTCATACACATCCCAGTCCCTGACCAGCGCCCAGGCTTCGTCCAGCGCTTGCGCGTCATAGAGCAGGCCGGTCCAGAAGGCGGACAGCGCACACAGGCGCGACCACGGCCCGCCATCGGCGCCGCGCATTTCCAGAAACCGCTTCAGGCGCACTTCGGGAAACAGGGTGGAAAGATGGTCTTCCCAATCGCGCAAGGTGGGCTTTTCGCCGGGCAGAATGTCCAGCTTTCCGGCGAGGAAATCGCGAAAGCTCTTGCCGGTGGCGTCCAGATAATGGCCATCGCGCTTGACGAAATACATGGGCACATCCAGGGCGTATTCCGCATAACGCTCAAAGCCGAACCCGTCCTCAAAGACAAACGGCAGCATGCCGGTGCGGTCCGGGTCGGTATCGCCCCAGATATAGCCGCGATAGGACAAGAAGCCGTTGGGCCGGCCATCGGCAAAGGGCGAATTGGCAAACAGCGCCGTTGCCACCGGTTGCAGGGCCAGGGAGGTGCGGAACTTCTTCACCATGTCGCTTTCGGAGGAGAAGTCCAGATTGACCTGCACGGTGCAGGAGCGGAACATCATCTGCAGGCCCAGGCGCCCGACCTTGGGCATGTATTTGCGCATGATCTGATAGCGCGGCTTGGGCATGACCGGGGTGTCTTCCAGGCTCCAGACCGGCGAAAAGCCCAGCCCCAGAAAGCCGGCGCCGATTTCGTCGGCAACGTCCTTGACCTCTTTCAGGTGTGCATTGACCTCGGCGCAGGTGGCGTGGATATCACGCAGGGGCGCGCCGGAAAGCTCGAACTGGCCACCCGGCTCCAGCGTGATCGAGGCGCCATCGCGCGTCAGGCCAATCAGATGGCCTTCCTCGACCATGGGCTTCCAGCCAAAGCGCTGCATGCCTTGCAGCATTTTGAGGATGCTGGGGCCGTCGGCGTCATAGGGCAGGGGGCCATGACCGGCGAGCGCAAAGCCGAACTTTTCATGCTCGGTGCCAATGCGCCAGTGCTCCGCGGGCTTGCATCCGGCGGAGAGATACTCCACCAGCGCCGCCTTGTCCTCAACGGGCGCATCCTTGTCTGCCGCCGCCATCAACACCCCTCCAATCGAGCCAGAAGGCCTGATGTAGGCAACCGCCCGGATGCGGGCAAGTCACAAAATGGCGAGAGGGGCGCAATCCCCTGTAATCATTGTGGTAAAGGTAAATCGCGCCAGTCACCGCACACGGCCTGCCACAGGCTGAGCGCGGCAATGGCGGCGGTATCGGCGCGCAAGATGCGCGGTCCCAGCGACACCGGCAGCACAAAGCCCTGCGCCCGCAACAGCGCCCGCTCTGCGGGCGAAAACCCGCCCTCCGGGCCGATCAATATGGCCGCCTTTTGCGGCGGCTCATCCAGCGCCTGCAGGGCCTCCAGCATGGGCCGCGCCCGCCCGGCCGGCCCGCCCCAGGGCTTGGCCGCATCATCCCCGGCCTCGTCGCCATAGACCAGCAGGCGCTGCGCATCCCAGCCGTGCAGCGCGTCCTCCAGCTTTTGCACCGCCATCAGGTCTGGCAGGTCCAGCCGTTCCGTCTGTTCCGCCGCTTCCACGGCAATGCGCGCCGCACGCTCGGGTCGCAGCGGCCGGGCCGTGGTGCGTGCGGTGATCACCTGGCC
>JALWUB010000083.1 GCA_026993275.1 Robiginitomaculum sp.
CCTTCCATTGCACGATTCAAAAGCGGCGGCAAAGTGGCAGGCTGGCAAATCCGGCTGCGGCGGCTTGTCCCTTTGCACTTGCCCTCCTATCTGGTTAACATGGTGCATCGCTGCTGACTGGGAGGATGCATGGCCCTGCAATCAAGCATTACGGCAACAGCGCAGTCCATCAACGCCCTGCGCGGGGTGCCGTGGACGTTCAAGCGCCTGGCACAGCGCCTGACCAAAATCTCGACAGGCCGCCTGGACCTGACCCTGCCCAATGGCCAGACCCTGGTCTTTGCCGGGCCAAACGAGGGCCCGCACGCGGCCATCAGCATGCGCAATTACGCGATGATCCGGAAGGTCATCCAGACGGGCGATGTCGGCCTGGCCGAGAGCTATCTCGATGGCGACTGGAACACACCCGACCTCGCCCGGGTGCTGACCACCCTGTCGATGAATCTCGACCAGATGGAGGGCATTGCCTCCGGCACCAGCTGGCTGATGCGCCTGATGCACAATCTCATGCACCGCCTCAATGCCAATACGCGCGCGGGCGCGCGGCGCAACATCCATGCCCATTATGATCTGGGCAATGCCTTTTACGAGCAATGGCTCGACCCGTCCATGACCTATTCCTCCGCCTGTTTCGATGGCGCGGACATCCCGCTGGAAGAAGCGCAGCGGCGCAAATACCAGAAACTGGCCCGCAATCTGGATCTGCGCGAAGGCGAGCATGTGCTGGAAATTGGCTGCGGCTGGGGCGGGTTTGCCGAATTCGCGGCGAGGGAAGTTGGCGCGCGGGTTACCGGAATCACCATTTCCAGGGAACAATACGACTATGCCAGGGCGCGCATGCAGCGCACCCAGCTCAACGACAAGGTCGATATACGCCTTGTCGATTACCGCGACGTGCAGGGCCAGTATGACAAGGTGGCCTCGATCGAGATGTTCGAGGCGGTGGGCCGGGAATACTGGCCAGAGTATTTTCGCAAAATCCGCGACGTGCTCAAACCCGCCGGGCGCGCCGCCCTGCAGATCATCACCATCCGCGATGACCTGTTTGCGCATTACAGCAAGCGCATGGACTTCATCCAGCGTTACATTTTCCCCGGCGGCGTGCTGCCCTCGGTCAAGGCACTGCATCATGAAATTGAAAAGGCCGGGCTGGCCCTGCATGCGGCACAGATGTTCGGCCAGGACTATGCCCGGACCCTGTCCATCTGGCTGAAAAACTTCACCAGGGCCTGGGAGCGGATCAGGCCGCTGGGCTTCGATGCGCGGTTCGAGCGCCTGTGGCGCTTCTACCTGGCCTATTGCGAAGCCGGCTTTCGCACCGGGCGCACCGATGTCGGGCAGTTCACCCTGAGCCATTAATTACGCGCTGCGCACCCTGGCGGAAAACTCGCGCACCTTGGCGCCCAGGCTTTCGGCCTGCATGGTCATTTCCACCGTCGCCTCATGGGTTTCCACCGAGGTGTTCTCGGTGCTGGACGAGGCCTCGGCAAGCTGCCGGACGATGTCTGAAATCTGCTTCGAGTGCATTGCCGCCTGGCGTATGCTGTCGCTGATGTCGCCGGTGGTGGCCGATTGCTCCTCCGCCGCGGCAGAAACCGCGGCCAGGCGCTCTTCGATCTGGCCGATGGAGGCAGTAACGGTGCTGATCTGCTCCACACACACCCGGGCAACCTGCTGGATTTCGTTGATCTGCACGCCAATATCACGGGTCGCATTGGTGGTCTGTTCGGCCAGTCCCTTGACCTCGGACGCAACCACGGAGAACCCGCGCCCGGCATCGCCCGCGCGCGCCGCCTCGATGGTGGCATTCAGCGCCAGCAGATTGGTCTGCTCGGCAATATCCTCGATGATCTGCACAATGCCATCTATGCGGCCGGCCGCTTCGCCAAGGGTCTTGACGACCTCGTTGGATTCGCGCGCCGCTTCCGTGGCCTCGCGGGCAAATTGCGCCGAATTGCTGATCTGGCCGGAAACCTCCTGAATGGAGCATTTCAGCTCCTCCGTCGCTTCGGCGACCATCTCGATGGTCATGG
>JALWUB010000084.1 GCA_026993275.1 Robiginitomaculum sp.
GGTCATTCACTTGACCATAACCGATGACTATCCCCTGGCGCAGGCGTTTGTGGTCATCGAGGCCCGAAAGACTGGCGCAGAAGGACATGACAATGACTGACAAGACCGCCGCCAGACCCGCCAGCGCGCGCAAGGAAGAAGGCTGGGCAGAGCTTGTGCGCACGGTGTTCTGGGCGCTGGTCATCGCCGGGGTCTTGCGCACGGTGCTGTATCAGCCCTTCACCATCCCGTCCGAATCCATGCGCCCGCAATTGCTGGTCGGGGATTATCTGGTGGCCTCCAAATACAGTTATGGCTACAGCCGCTATTCGCTGCCCTTCGGCCTGCCGCTGTTCAAGGGGCGGATCCTGGCGCACCAGCCCAAGCGCGGCGACATCGTGGTGTTCAAATGGCCGCGCGACAACAAGACCGATTATATCAAGCGCGTCATCGGCCTGCCCGGCGACACGGTGCAGGTGCGCGATGGCAGGCTCTATCTCAATGGCCAGCTGGTCAAGCGTGAGGTGCTGGGCGAGGAATCCATCATCGAGCACCGCGGCGGCTCGGTTGTGGTGACGCGGATTCGCGAAATCCTGCCCAATGGCCACTCCTACATCACCTACAACATGATTGATGGCGGGCGCTATGACAACACGCCGGTCTACCGGGTGCCGGCGGGCCATTATTTCATGATGGGCGACAATCGCGACAATTCCCTCGACAGCCGCGACTGGGGCTTTGTCCCGGCGCAAAACCTGATTGGCCGCGGCGAAGTTGTGCTGGTCTCGGTGGATTTCAAGTTCAGCCTGCTCAAGCCCTGGACCTGGTATCATTTCCGCCCGCGCGTGTTCGTCAGCCTGCGGAAAAACCGGTGAGCCAGGACCTTCAGTCCGAAGCCAGCGCCCTGGAGGCGCGCCTTGGCTACGAGTTTCGCAACAAGGCACTGCTCCATCGCGCCCTGACCCATTCCAGCCATGGCGATGGCCGCAGGGATACGCCGGACAATGAACGCCTGGAGTTTCTGGGCGACCGCGTGCTCGGCCTGCTGGCGGCGGATTACCTGTTTGGCCTGGAGGAGGGCTTTGACGAGGGCGACATGGCGCCGCGCCTGAATGCGCTGGTGCGCAAGGAGGCCTGTGCCCGTGCCGCGCGCGCGGCAGGGCTGGGGCAGGCGCTGCGCCTGTCCCGCGCCGAAGAGGGCCATGGCGGCCGCGACAAGACCAGCATCCTGGGCGATGCCTGCGAAGCCGTGCTGGGGGCCTTGTATCTCGATGGCGGGCTGGAGGCGGCGCGGGCGTTTTTCACGCGCTTTTGGGGCGATGCGCTGGCGCAGGCCGCGCGCCCTGTGGTCGAGCCCAAAAGCGCCTTGCAGGAATGGGCGCAAGGCGCGGGCTTTGACCTGCCCCGTTACCGCCTGGTGGAACGCACCGGCCCGGACCACGCGCCGGTGTTCGTGGTCGAGGCCATGGCGGGCGGCCGCACGGCCCGGGGCACGGGCAGCAGCAAGCAGGAAGCCGAACGCAATGCGGCCCGCGAAATCCTGCGGCTGAGCGGGCAGACGGCATGACGGAAACCGCGAACGGCCCTGAACAGCGCTGCGGCTTTGCCGCCATTATCGGCGCGCCCAATGCCGGCAAGTCCACCCTGGTCAATGCTCTGGTTGGCGCCAAGGTGTCGATTGTCACCCACAAGGTGCAGACCACCCGTTTCAATGTGCGCGGCGTGCTCGTTGAGGGGCAAACCCAGATCATTCTGGTCGATACGCCCGGGATTTTCGCGCCGCGCCGGGTGCTCGACCGGGCCATGGTGCAGGCCGCCTGGAGCGGCGCCGCCGATGCCGATGCCATCGTGCATCTGGTGGATGCGCCGGCCTTTGCGCGGGCCCTGCCCGCTGGCGCCCGAGAGCCCGCTGCCAATGCGCCCGCGGCCAGGGATGTGCGCAAGGTCATGGCCGGGCTGCGCGATCATGGCCTGCGCGCCATGCTGGCGCTCAACAAGATCGACAAGATGCCGCGCGAGGACCTGCTGCGCCTGGCGGACTATTTTG
>JALWUB010000085.1 GCA_026993275.1 Robiginitomaculum sp.
AGCTTCTGTCCCGCATGGTCGGGCCCAAGGGCCAGGTCATCATGCAAAACCCGGCCGCCTTTGACAAATTTCTGGGCGAGCGTGTCGCCGCGCGCCTGGCCAATGGCCGCCTTGGCAATGTGCGCCTTTCCAGGAGCCCGTTTGACCATCTGGATGCGCCGGATGCCTCGGTAGATGTGGTGACCTGGTTTCTTGGCCCGCACGAGTTGTTCTACGTCCCCAAGGACAGCGGCCCCCTGGGCGATCCCAAGGCCAGTTTTGCAGACATATTCCGGGTGCTGAAGCCCGGCGGGGCCCTGGTCGTGCTCGACCATGCCGCCGCCGCGGGCGCACCGTCCAGCACTGGCGGCAAGACTCACCGCATCGACCCGGCCATTGTCAAACAGCTGGCGCAAGAGGCCGGGTTTGTTCTCGTGGCGCAAAGCGATGTGCTGGCCAATCCGGAGGATGACCACAGCCTCATGGTGTTCGACCCCAAGGTGCGCCGCAAGACCGACAGATTCCTGCTGAAATTTGTCAAGCCGATCCCGGCTTAGAGCACTTCCCGAAAAGTGGGAACCGGTTTTCGGATTAGAAGTGCGGCAAAACAATAGGATAGAGTGCGGTTTTGATTCCATCAAAACGTGAAGCGCTCTAGGGCGCAGATCTAGACCGACTCACGGCGCATCACCAGCACCCGCCATTCGCCAAGGGCGTGACTGCGCACGAATGCCAGCCCGGCGCGGGTGAATGCCGTGCGCACGTCTTCTGCCTGGCTGTCCAGTATGCCCGACAACAGGACCTGGCCGCCATCCGCAAGCGCCGCGGCGATGGCCGGGGCCATGGCCTTGAGCGGCCCGGCGAGAATGTTGGCAAAGATCAGGTCAAAGCGCTTGCCGCTGAGCGCGGCGTGGTCAAGACCGCTGGCGGTGACCAGGGCAATACGCCCGGCAACGCCGTTCCGGGCGGCGTTTTCGCGCGCCACGCGCACCGCCACCGGGTCAATGTCGCTGGCCATGATGCACGCCCCGGGCAGCGCCTTGGCGGCGGCAATGGCCAGGGTTCCGGCGCCGGTGCCCAGGTCCAGCACATTTTGCGGCGCAGCCTCCGCCAGCACCGCGTCAAAGGCCAGCAGACAGCCCCTGGTGGTGCCATGATGGCCGCTGCCAAAGGCCTCGCCCGCATCGACGAGAATGGGCACCGTGCCCGCCTCGCCGGGTGCCTCATGGTGGCTGCCGTGCACGAAAAACCGCCCGGCGCGCACCACGGGCAGGCCGCGCAGTGACCGGGCCACCCAGTTTTCATCGTCCAGCGGCGTGCAGGCGGTGCGCCAGTCCGGATCAATGTCCGCTCCGGCGGTAAAGGCGCGAGCCTGGTCCTCGTCTGCAAACAGCAGCTGCACCTCGCCTGCGGGCAGGGCCGTCTCGAACACGCTCAGCGCCAGCCAGGGCGGATCGTCCAGGGCCTCGTGCGCTGCGGCCCAGGCCTTGAGCGCGGCGAAGGAGCCGCTCAGCGTGACCTGCCACAGCCTGTCTCCGGGCGGGCTCATGACAGCGGCTGGTGGCGCGGCGCGGCGCACAGAGTGTGATCGGCCAGGGTTTCGATCACCCGGCACTGGCTGACGCTGGTGCCGTCGCACTGCTCCACCATGCGGGTAAGCTCCCGTTTCAGGCTCTGCAGCGCCGCAATGCGCGCCTTGACCTCGCGCAGGTGTTCGCGGGCGATGGAATCGGCGCCGGTGCAATCCTGTTCCGGGTGGTCGGCCAGATCGAGCAGCGCCCTGATCTGCTGCAGCGAAAAGCCCAGTGCCCGGGCGTGGCGGATAAATGCCAGCCGCCTGGCATGACTGTCCCCATAGCGGCGCTGGCCGCCGCGTGTGCGCTCCGGCTCGGGCATCAGCCCGGCCTGTTCGTAATAGCGGATGGTCTGCACCTTGGCCCCGGTGCGCCGGGCCAGCTCGCCAATGGATAGCGCCATGTCCTCTTTCTCCTGCGGAGAAGTCTATCGCCCCGGCCTGCGCAGCACAATCAGGGCCTGGACCC
>JALWUB010000086.1 GCA_026993275.1 Robiginitomaculum sp.
GTCGGTGGAATTGAGCACATATTGCAAGGCCGGGCCGTTATTGCTGCTGGTGTATTCAACCTTGATCTGTTCCGCATCGGGCACGTCGCCAATGAGTTCGCGCAGGCGCTCGGCGGTTTTTTCCGCGGTCAGGACGCGGGTTTCCGGCGGCACCAGTTTCACCAGCGCCCGCACAGTGTTGTCGCGCGAGCGCGTATACCAGTTCTCGACCAGCTTGCCGCCGCCGGAATCGACCTCTGATTCAAGTTTTTTCTCGGCTTGCTGGAGTTGCGCCAGCACCTCCAGCGTGCGCGGCCAGGGCGTGCCCTGGGGCAGGGTGACGTCAATGCTGACCTGGTCCGATTCCACCTCCGGCATGAAGGTGAACTTGACCCAGCCAGTGGTCAGCAGTCCGACCGCCAGCGTCGCCGAAGCGATGAAGGCAGCGGCGGTGAGATAGCGGTGCCGCACGGCGCGTTTCATCAATGGCCGGTAGAGATGGTGCGCCACCCACAGGATGCTGCCCGAGACTTTCGCCTGAAAGCGGGTCAGGCGGCTGTGCGGGTTTTCCGGTTTCAGGTGCGACAGGTGCGACGGCAGAATCAGCAGCGATTCGACCAGGGAAAAGAACAGTGCCAAAATCACCACCAGCGAAATCGCCCGGGTGAACTCCCTGGTGGTGCCGGAAAGAAACATCCACGGGGCAAAGAAGATCATCGTCGTCAATACGGCAAAAATCACCGGCTTGAGCACCATTTGCGTGCCCGAAACCGCCGCATCAATGCCCTCCACGCCGTCTTCGGTTTTTCTGTGAATGGCCTCGCCGACAATGATGGCATCATCGACGATCACGCCAATCACCAGCAAAAAGGCGAAGGTGGAGATCATGTTGAAGCTGACCCCCAGCATGGGCAGAAGTGCCAGCCCGCCGGCAAAGGCGGTGGCAATGCCGGCGGCAACCCAGAAGGCAATCGCCGGGCGCAGGAACAGCATCAGGGTGAGCAGCACCAGGGCCAGACCGGAAAAGAAATTGCTGGCAATGGTCTTGATCCGGGCATTATAGACCTCAGAAGCATCATCCCACAGGGCCAGGTGCACCCCTTCGGGCAGCGATCTGGCCTTCTCCTTGAGATATTTTTTTACCGCCTTGGCCATTTTCACCACATTCATGTCCGGCCCGGACAAGATCTGCACCAGAACGGTGCGTTCGCCATTCATGGTGGCCAGCAGATTGACCTCGGCAAAGCCGTCCTTGACGGTGGCGACATCGCCAACGGTGATTTTTGCGCCATCGGGGGTCTGGCGGACAATGATCTTTTCGAAATCGGCCCTGGTGTCGGCGAGATTGCGGGTGCGCAACTGCATGTCGCCCAGCTGCGTGCGCACATTGCCCGAGGACATGTCCACGGAGGTGCCGCGAATGGCGCGGGTGACATCAGAGAAGCTCAGGCCATAGCGCCGCAGATTGTCTTCGGAAATCTCGATCGAGACCTCTTCGGGGCGCACGCCGAGAAGCTGCACCTCGGGCACGCCCGGAAGCAGCGCAATCTCGCGGCGCACCTCTTCGGCGGTGCGCGACAGCACCCGCTCGTCCACATTGCCGGAAACGGCAATGTGCATGATGATGTCATTGGTGGAGAACACGCTGATCTGCGGCTTTTCCGCCGCCTGCGGGAAGGTGGCGATGGAATCGACCTCGCGCTTGATGCGCTGGATGAACTCGTCGGTTTTCATGTTCTGCTTGCCGATGACCACCACCGAGCCGACATTTTCGCTGGAGACCGACCACAACTGGTCAATGCCGTGCACGCGGCTGACCGCCTCTTCGAGGCGGGTGACGATCTGTTCCTCGATATCCTGCGGCGAGGCGCCGACCCACAACACGCTGACCCGGGCGCCGGGGATTTCCACATAGGGGTTGATCTCGCGATTGATGCGCACAAAGCCGACAATGCCGGCCAGCAGGATCGCGGCCATCAGAAGATTGGCGGCGACGGAATTGCGCGCCCACCACTGGATGATGCCGTTCATTGCAGATGC
>JALWUB010000087.1 GCA_026993275.1 Robiginitomaculum sp.
TGACAATGTGAAGGTCACGGTGGAGCTGATCCAGCCGATTGCCATGGAAGAGAAGCTGCGCTTTGCCATCCGCGAAGGCGGCCGCACCGTCGGCGCCGGCGTCGTCAGCAAGATCATCGAGTAACCGGCTGAAGTCCCGTGCGGCCAGACCAGGGATTAGGGGTGTAGCTCAGTTGGTAGAGCATCGGTCTCCAAAACCGAGGGCCGGGGGTTCGAGTCCCTCCGCCCCTGCCAGTCTCCGGCCGGAACGCATGGGCCTTTGCCCGCAGTAAGGATTGAAAAAGATGGCGCAAGCCCCCGTCAAGGCCAAGCGGACCAATCCGGTCGTTCTTGTGCGCGAAGTGCGCCAGGAGGCGCGCAAGGTCACTTGGACGAGCTGGAAGGAAACGCTGATGACCTCCATCATGGTGTTCATCATGGTCGGTCTGGCGGCCGGGTTTTTCTTCATTGTCGATCTGATCATCAGCAGCACCGTCAAGTTCATTCTCGGGCTGGGAGCGTAAGTCATGGCTGAAGCCAAATGGTATATCGTCAATGCCTATACCAACTTTGAAAAAAAGGTGGCCGAGGCGATCCGCACAGCCGCCGAGAGCGAGGGCCTGAGCGATCTGTTCGAGGAAATCCTGGTGCCCACCGAAGAGGTTGTCGAGGTGCGCCGGGGCCGCAAGGTGACCTCGGAGAAGAAGTTTTTCCCAGGCTATGTGCTGGTCAAGATGGTGCTCACCGACGAGGCCTATCATCTGGTCAAGAACACCCCCAAGGTCACCGGGTTTCTTGGCCAGGGCAACACGCCCATGCCGGTATCCGATGCCGAGGTGGCGCGCATTATCGGCCAGGCCGAGGAGGGGGTGGAGCGCCCGCGCCCGGCCATCATTTTCGATATCGGCCAAAAGGTGAAGGTGCTCGACGGGCCGTTCCAGTCGTTTGAGGGTCTGGTCGAGGAGGTCGATGAAGAACAGGCCCGGCTCAAGGTGGCGGTGTCCATTTTCGGGCGCGCGACCCCGGTCGAGCTTGAATACGAACAGGTGGAAAAGCTTTAGGGCTGACCGCCATTTCCCGCGTGGGAGGCGTTCCGGCAAGACCATCGGCGCGCCGCACCACGCACACTTTACCGCCCTGGCCAAGGGGCAATGGAGTTAAACATGGCAAAGAAGATCGACGGCTATATCAAGCTGCAAGTGCCCGCAGGCGCAGCCAATCCGGCGCCGCCTATCGGCCCGGCCCTGGGCCAGCGCGGCGTCAACATCATGGAGTTCTGCAAGGCGTTCAACGCCAAGACCCAGGACCTGGAAAAGAACATGCCGATTCCGACCGTGATCACGGTCTATGCGGACAAGTCCTTTACCTTCGAGACCAAGACCCCGCCTGCGAGCTATTATCTGAAGAAGGCGGCGAAGCTGAACAAGGGCAGTTCGGAGCCGGGCCGCACCGTGGCGGGCCAGGTCACCATGGCGCAGTGCCGCGAAATCGCCGAAGCGAAAATGGCCGATCTGAATGCGGCTGATCTGGATGCGGCACAAAAGATTATTGCCGGCTCAGCCCGTTCCATGGGCCTGGACGTGACGGAGTAGGATGATGGCAAAGCACGGAAAAAGAATGCAGGCGGCGCTCTCCAATGTGGACCGCAAGGCCCAGTACAGCGTCGAGGATGCCGTCAAGCTGGTGAAAAAGAATGCCACGGCAAAATTTGACGAAACCATTGAAGTGGCCATGAATCTGGGTGTTGACCCGCGCCATGCGGACCAGATGGTGCGCGGCGTCGTGGCGCTGCCCAATGGCACCGGGCGCTCGGTGCGCGTGGCGGTGTTCGCCAAGGGCGACAAGGCCGAGGAAGCCAGGAAGGCGGGCGCTGATGTGGTTGGCGCCGAGGACCTGATGGAGCAGATCCAGCGCGGCGAGATCAATTTTGACAAGGTCATCGCCACGCCGGACATGATGCCGCTGGTCGGCCGCCTGGGCAAGATTCTCGGCCCGCGCGGCATGATGCCCAATCCCAAGGTTGGCACGGTGACGCCCAATGTGGCCAAGGCGATCAAGGACGCCAAGGGCGGCGCCGTCGAGTTTCGCGTTGAAAAGGCCGGTGTTGTTCATGCCGGTGTCGGCAAGGCCAGTTTTGACGAAAAGGCGCTGCTGGAAAACGTCCGGGCGTTTCTGGATGCCGTGATGAAGGCCAAGCCTTCTGGCGCCAAGGGCACCTATGTCAAGAAGATCGCCCTCAGCTCCACCATGGGGCCGGGTGTGGTTGTCGATGTGGCCAGTGCCGCAGCGCAGTAGAGTTTGAAGAATCCGGGCTTGCCCGGTCAGGCGGCTTGCGTGTGACTTAAGCAGGCCGCCGCCCTGTCCGAGACCGCAGGGGCCGCGTGTGCGGCTTAAAAGCCCCCTGCGCAGGCAGAGTGAGAGAGGTTTTCGTTTTCGCAAGGAAACGGCCGCCGTTCGAGCCCTGGGACAGGCAGTCACGCATGCACCTGAGGCGGCAGCCGCCGCTGACGGGGCGTGTTTCACTGGGCAGCTTTGCTGCTCGAAACGGGAGACCGCAATGGAAAGAGCTCAAAAGAGCGAAATGGTCGGCATGCTGGAAGGCGTGTTCGGCGAAGCCGGGGTGGTGGTCGTAACCCACTATGCCGGCTTGAATGTTGCGGAAATGACGCAATTGCGCACCCAGCTTCGTGAAGCGGGCGGGCAGTTGAAGGTCGTCAAGAATCGCCTGGTCAAGCGCGCTCTGGCGGGCACGGCCGGCGAAGCGGCATCGGACCTGTTTACCGGTCCGGTGGCGATTGCCTATTCGGCTGATCCGGTCGCCGCCCCCAAGGCGGCGGTGGATTTCGCCAAGACGAACGACAAGCTCGTTCTGATTGGCGGCTGGATGGGCGACCGGCTTCTTGACGAGGCAGGCGTGAAGTCTCTGGCGGCGCTGCCGTCGCTGGATCAGCTTCGCGGCAAGCTTGTGGGCCTGATCCAGGCGCCGGCGACCAAGGTCGCCGGTGTGCTGCAGGCGCCGGCAGGCCAGCTTGCCCGGGTCCTGAAGGCTTATGCCGACAAGGCCGCCTGAGCGTCGTTCCATACACACTGAACCAAGCAATCTTTGCGAATGCAAAAGGAAGAGAAAATGTCCAAACTGGAAAAAATCGCGGACGAACTGTCTGCTTTGACTGTCATGGAAGCGGCTGAACTGGCCTCGCTTCTGGAAGAGAAATGGGGCGTCTCCGCGGCGGCTCCGGTTGCTGTTGCGGCCGTGGCCGGCGGCGGTGAAGCCGGCGGCGCAGCCGAGGAAAAGACCGAGTTTGATGTTGTCATGACATCCTTTGGCGACAAGAAGATCAATGTCATCAAGGAAGTCCGCGCCATCACCGGCCTGGGTCTGAAGGAAGCCAAGGAACTGGTCGAATCGGCACCCAAGGCGATCAAGGAAGGCGTGTCCAAGGACGAAGCCGAAGACATCAAGGGCAAGCTGGAAGCGGCGGGTGCAACCGTCGAAGTCAAGTAGGTCCGGATGAATGCAAGTCCCCGGCATGAGGGCGTTTGCTCTTGTGCCGGGGCCCTGCACGGCCTGCCCTTGAAAGGCGGCCATGCGGGCGAAGACAGCCGGTCTTGACCGGCACGCAGGCAGGAATTTTGGGACAGGCGCCCCGTTGGCAGCCTTCCCGGTGGCACTCAGGCCACGAAAGGAGACACCATGTCATTGTCGTTCACGGGCAGGAAGCGTATTCGCAAGTCTTTTGGCCGCATCCCCGAAACGGTGCAAATGCCCAATCTGATCGAAGTGCAGAAAAGCTCTTACGAGCAATTGCTGCAGCGCTATGTGCCGGCAGCAGAGCGCAAGGATCAGGGCATTCATTTTGTCTTCAAGTCAGTTTTCCCGATCAAGGATTTTTCTGAATCGGCCCTGCTGGAATATGTGTCCTACGAGTTCGAGCAGCCCAAGTTCGACGTTGAGGAATGCCAGCAGCGCGACATCACCTATGCGGCGCCGCTGAAGGTGAAGCTGCGCCTCATCGTCTTTGAAACCGACGAGGAAACCGGCGCCAAGTCGGTCAAGGACATCAAGGAACAGGACGTCTATATGGGCGACATTCCGCTGATGACCGACAAGGGCACCTTCATCATCAATGGCACCGAGCGGGTGATTGTCAGCCAGATGCACCGCAGCCCTGGCGTGTTCTTTGATCACGACAAGGGCAAGACCCATTCTTCCGGCAAGTTCCTGTTTGCCGCGCGCATCATTCCCTATCGCGGTTCCTGGCTGGATTTCGAGTTTGACGCCAAGGACATCATGTATGTGCGCATTGACCGGCGCCGCAAGCTGCCGGTGACGACCCTGCTCTATGCCCTGGGCCTCAGCCGCGAAGACATCCTCACCACGTTTTACACCACCTACACCGCCAAGCACACCAAGAAGGGCTGGAGCGTGCCGTTCATTCCCGAACGCTGGCGCGGCGCCAAGCCGACCCACGATCTGGTGGATGCGAAAACCGGCAAGGTGGTGTCGCCTGCCGAGCGCAAGATTTCCGCGCGCGCGGCCAAGAAGCTCGCCGAAGAGGGTCTGAAGAACCTGTTGCTGAGCGATGAGGACATGATCGGCCGCTATGCCGCCGAGGACATCATCAATATGGACACCGGCGAGATTTTTGCCGAGGCCGGTGACGAGCTGAGCGAGGAAGCGGTCAAGGCGATGGCCGAATACGGCATCAAGCAGGTTGCGCTTCTGGACATTGGCCCGGACACGGTTGGCCCCTATATCCGCAATACCCTGGCCGCCGACAAGAACAACAATCAGGACGAGGCCCTGGTGGACATTTACCGGGTCATGCGCCCGGGCGAGCCGCCGACGCCGGAAACCGCGCAAAACCTGTTCAACGGCCTGTTCTTCGACCCTGAACGCTATGACCTGTCCGCTGTGGGCCGGGTCAAGATGAACATGCGCCTGGATCTGGACTGCCCGGACGATGTGCGCACCCTGCGCCGCGAGGACATTTTGGCGGTGCTCAAGACCATGGTCGATCTGCGCGATGGCCGCGGCGAGGTGGACGACATCGACAACCTTGGCAATCGCCGGGTGCGTTCGGTGGGCGAACTGATGGAAAACCAGTACCGGGTGGGCCTGCTGCGCATGGAGCGCGCCATTCGCGAGCGCATGGGCAGCGTCGATCTGGAAACGGTGATGCCGCACGACCTGATCAACGCCAAGCCGGCAGCGGCGGCTGTGCGGGAGTTTTTCGGCTCCTCGCAATTGTCGCAATTCATGGACCAGAACAACCCGCTTTCGGAAATCACCCACAAGCGCCGGGTTTCGGCGCTCGGGCCGGGCGGGCTGACGCGTGAACGCGCCGGGTTCGAGGTGCGCGACGTGCACCCGACCCATTATGGCCGCATCTGCCCAATCGAAACTCCCGAAGGGCCCAATATCGGCCTGATCAATTCGCTGGCGACCTTTGCGCGCATCAACAAATACGGCTTTATCGAAAGCCCGTACCGGCGCGTCAAGAATGGCAAGCTGACCGACGAGGTGGTGTATCTCTCGGCCATGGAAGAGGCCAAATACGCCATCGCCCAGGCCAATGCCCATGTCGATGAGAAGGGCAATCTGGAGCACGAACTGGTGACCTGCCGGGTGGCCGGCGACGTGACCCTGGTGCCCCGCGCCGATGTTGATTTTATCGACGTTTCGCCCAAGCAGGTGGTCTCTGTGGCTGCGGCGCTGATTCCGTTTCTGGAAAATGACGACGCCAACCGCGCCCTGATGGGCTCGAACATGCAGCGCCAGGCCGTGCCGCTGATCGAGGCCGAGGCGCCGCTGGTGGGCACTGGCATGGAAGCCGTGGTGGCCCGCGATTCGCGCGCCGCCGTGGTGGCCCGCCGCGATGGCGTGGTCGAGCAGGTCGATGCCCGCCGCATCGTTGTGCGCGCCACGGGCGAAACCGACATGACCAAGTCCGGTGTCGACATCTACAATCTGCTGAAATTCCAGCGCTCCAACCAGAACACCTGCATCAACCAGCGGCCGCTGGTGAAGGTCGGCGATGTGGTTCAGAAAAACGACATCATCGCCGATGGCCCCTCGACCGATCTGGGCGAGCTGGCGCTGGGCCGCAATGTGCTGGTCGCCTTCGTGCCGTGGAATGGCTACAATTACGAGGACTCGATCCTGATCTCCGAGCGCATCGTGCGCGATGACGTGTTCACCTCGATCCATATCGAGGAGTTCGAGGTTGCCGCCCGGGACACCAAGCTGGGGCCGGAAGAGATTACCCGCGACATTCCCAATGTCGGCGAGGAAGCGCTGCGCAATCTCGACGAGGCCGGGATTGTCGCCATTGGCGCCCGCGTCAATCCGGGCGACATTCTGGTCGGCAAGGTGACGCCCAAGGGCGAATCGCCGATGACGCCGGAAGAAAAGCTGCTGCGCGCCATTTTTGGCGAAAAGGCCTCGGATGTGCGCGACACCTCCCTGCGCCTGCCGCCAGGCGTTGCCGGGACCGTGGTCGAGGTGCGGGTGTTCAACCGCCATGGCGTCGACAAGGATCAGCGCGCCCTGGCCATCGAGCGCGAGGAAATCGAGCGCCTTGGCCTTGACCGCGATGACGAGCTGGCCATTCTGGAACGCTCCATCTTCGGCCGTCTGCACGATCTGCTGATCGGCAAGGTGGCGGTGTCCGGGCCCAAGGGTTTTGCCAAGGGCAAGATCACCGAAGAGGCCCTGGCCGCTTTGCCGAGCCGCCAGGACATGTGGAAAATCGGCCTTGGCGATGAAAAGGCCATGGCCGAAGTCGAGGCGCTGAAGACCCAGTATGAGGAAGCCAAGGCCCGCCTGGATGCACGCTTTGAGGACAAGGTTGACAAGCTGCAGCGCGGCGACGAACTGATGCCGGGCGTGATGAAGATGGTGAAGGTCTTTGTCGCGGTCAAACGCAAGCTGCAACCGGGCGACAAGATGGCCGGGCGCCACGGCAACAAGGGCGTGATTTCCAAGATCAACCCGATCGAGGACATGCCCTATCTGGAAGACGGCACCCCTGTCGATGTGGTGCTCAATCCCCTGGGCGTGCCGTCGCGGATGAATGTCGGGCAGATTCTCGAAACCCACTTTGGCTGGGCTTCGGCCGGTCTGGGCAAGCAGATTGCCGAGGCCTACGAAGCCTGGCAGCGCAGCGGCGACATCAAGCCGGTGCGCGAGAAGCTGAGCGACATTTATGGCGACAAGGTCAAGCTGCCGCGCAAGAATGAGGAAATCGCCGAACTGGCCGGCAATCTGACCAAGGGTGTTCCCATGGCGACGCCGGTGTTTGACGGCGCCCACGAGGATGACATTTGCGAGATGCTGAGCAAGGCCGGCCTGGACACTTCCGGGCAGGTGACGCTCTATGACGGCCGCACCGGCGAGCCGTTCTCGCGCAAGGTCACGGTCGGCTACAAATACATTCTCAAGCTGCACCACCTTGTCGATGACAAGATTCACTCGCGTTCCATCGGCCCCTACAGCCTGGTCACCCAGCAGCCGCTGGGCGGCAAGGCGCAGTTCGGCGGCCAGCGCTTTGGCGAAATGGAAGTCTGGGCGCTGGAGGCGTATGGCGCCGCCTACACCCTCAAGGAAATGCTCACCGTCAAGTCGGACGACGTTGCTGGCCGCACCAAGGTTTATGAGGCCATTGTGCGCGGCGACGAGGCCTTCGAGGCGGGCATTCCCGAGAGTTTCAATGTCCTGGTCAAGGAAATGCGTTCGCTTGGCCTGAATGTAGAGTTGAAGAACAGCTAATCCGGACGGGGCCGCGCCCTGGCGCGCGGTCCCGTTTCACCGGCAATGGAGACCGGCATTATGAACCAACCCGTCAGCACCGATGCACTGAATGTTTTCAACCCCAATGCGGAAGCGCCCAGCTTTGACCGCATCCGGATCTCTTTGGCCAGCCCGGAGAAAATCCTGTCCTGGTCCCACGGCGAAATCAAGAAGCCGGAAACCATCAATTACCGCACCTTCAAGCCCGAGCGCGACGGCCTGTTTTGCGCTCGTATCTTTGGCCCCGTGAAGGACTATGAGTGCTTGTGCGGCAAATACAAGCGGATGAAATACAAGGGGATCATCTGCGAAAAATGCGGCGTTGAGGTGACGCTGCAGCGGGTGCGCCGCGAACGCATGGGCCATATCGAACTGGCCGCGCCGGTGGCCCATATCTGGTTTCTCAAGTCCCTGCCCA
>JALWUB010000088.1 GCA_026993275.1 Robiginitomaculum sp.
CCGGGCCGACTTTCATGGCCAGTTCGTGACAGGCCCTGACGCCAAAGCCCGGATATCTGGCGCGCGCTGAACAGGTCCTGCCCTTGCACGTCCACATCACCCCGGATGAGGACACCTGCCCCTGTATTCTGGAAACACCGGCGGTTGTGACGGCAAATTCAAATGGCAGCGTGCTGGTTTGCACCGCCACGGGCACGGCCTGGCCATGTGCAATTCCGGCGCTTGACAGCACCGCAATCGCGGCAGCGGCCATGAGGCCGGGGTGGGTCTGCTTCTCGAATGCCGTTTGTGCCAGAGCCATGCCACCCCCCTTTGCGAAGGCAAAACATTACGCCTTGCAGGGGAATGAAGCAAGGTTCTGGCAAATTGCTTTAGGGCCAGACTCATTCGATCTTGATTTTCCTTTTGAGAAAAGGCCTTCAAAGCACAAGAAATGCGGATTCTCTCTATGAAAAGCCGTCACCCCGGCCCTCGCTTTCGCAAGGGCAGGCTGGCCGGGGTCCATTTTGATGCATCAAGATGGATTGCGGCCTGCGCCGCAATGACGACGATAATTTAATAATGCATAAAAAACAAAATGTTATGAGAACGGCAGCGTCTTTGAATGGGTTTTGGCCCTAGAGCGCTTCACGTTTTATAGACTCAAAACTGCACTCTACCCTGTTGTCTTGCCGCACGTCTTGTCCGAAAACCGCTTCCCATCCCGGATCGGGGTCCGGGACAGGCTTTTTCGGGAAATGCTCTAAAACATGTTCAGTTCCAGGCGCGCCACATCGGACATGCGCGACGGGTCCCAGGGCGGATCAAAGACCAGATTGACCTTGACATCGCGCACCCCCTCGACCGAGCGCGCGGCATTTTCCACCCAGATCGGCATGTCTCCCGCCACCGGGCAGCCCGGCGCGGTTAGGGTCATGTCGATCTCGACATCGCGGTCGTCAGAGACATCGACCTTGTAGATCAGGCCAAGCTCGTAAATGTCCACCGGAATTTCCGGATCGAACACGCTCTTGAAGGCGGCAATCAGATCATTGGTCAGCCGCTCCAGCTCTTCCTTGGGCAGGGCGGACTCCTGGGCGGCGTCTTGCTGTTGCGGCGCCGCGGCAGGGGCGCTCACATCAATCATGTCGCGTACTTTCTTATCCACGAAAACCCTCCTTGCTGCCCTCATCCTGAGCCTGTCGAAGGATGAAAGACACGAAGGTCCCATGTTTCGACAAGCTCAACATGAGGGCGAATGATGCAAACATTCTCATGACAAAAACTCCCGCGCCTTCTCAAACGCCTCCAGAAAGCGCGTGACATCCTCTTCGGTGTTGTAGGCGGCAAAGCTGGCACGACAGGTGGAGGTGGACGCAAAGCGGCGCATCAGCGGCTCGGCGCAATGATTGCCGGCGCGCACCGCCACGCCATAGCGGTCCATCAATTGCGCCAGGTCATGGGCGTGCATGCCGCGCACGTCGAAGGAGACGATGGCGCCCTTGCCCGGCGCGGTGCCAAGAATGCGCACGTCGTTGAAACGCATCAGCCCCTGGGTGGCGAGGGCGGCCAGATGGTTTTCGTGCTCCGCCATGGCGGCGCGGTCCTGCCTGATCAGCCAGCGCAGCGCCACGCCAAGGCCGATGGCCTCGAGGATGGGCGGCGTGCCCGCCTCAAAGCGGTATGGCGGCGCGGCATAGCGCACCTCGTCCTTGCTGACGCTTTCGATCATCTCCCCGCCACCCATATAGGGCGGCAGGGCGGCCAGGCGTTCGGCCTTGCCATAGAGCGCGCCAATGCCGGTGGGGCCATAGAGCTTGTGGCCGGTGATGGCATAAAAGTCCACGTCCAGGTCCTGCACATCCACCGGCATGTGCACCGCCGCCTGCGAGCCATCGAGCAAAACCGGCACATTGGCCGCATGGGCGATGCGCACCAGCTGTTTCGCCGGGGTGATGGTGCCCAGCACATTGGACATGTGCGTCAGCGCCACCAGGGCGGTGCGCGGGCCAAAGGCCTGCTGATAGGCCTCAAG
>JALWUB010000089.1 GCA_026993275.1 Robiginitomaculum sp.
CCAGCACAAAGCCCAGGCCGGATGACCAGTGCTCGCCTTGCGCCCCGCTTGTGTCCGCCGCGGCCATCAGTAATTGATCGCCGGGCTGCCGGAGGGATAGAACGCCCCCATCAGGCGCAGGCCGCCCGCATCGGTGCACTCCAGAGAATGGCTCTGGCGGCGCGGCAGAAAGATGATGTCGCCGGGCGCCACCGGGGCCTTTTTGGTTTCCGTCCACATCATGCCCCGGCCGGAGAGGATGACAATGGCCTCCTCATAGAGATGCCGGTGCATGGCGGCGCGGGACCTGGGCACCTCGCCGATGAACTGGGTGATCTCGTGCGAGCCGGTGCTTTCATCGAGCAAAACCTGAAAGAAGCGATCGGCCATGACCTGCGCCTTTGCGTGGTCCACCGGCGCGATGCGGGTCTTTATGGCCGCATCACAATGCCCCGTGGGGCCATCCACGAAGGCGGGCGCCTCCACCTGCGGGCAAATGGCCGCCATGATGGTCATGGGCTCGCCCGCATCAA
Source organism: Robiginitomaculum sp. (assembly GCA_026993275.1). Classification (GTDB taxonomy): domain Bacteria; phylum Pseudomonadota; class Alphaproteobacteria; order Caulobacterales; family Maricaulaceae; genus Robiginitomaculum_B. The sequence continues at coordinate 513 of JALWUB010000089.1, forward strand.
AGCGAAACGCTTCGCCTTTGGCAACAAAAACGCCCGTTTCCGGCCCCGCGTCAAAGCGTTTGTCCTCGATCTGCACTGTGCCCTTGCCGGAAACCACGAACAGCGCCGCCTCGCTGTGCGGCTGCATCTGCCAGGGCGAGAGACCGGGCGCCGCCGCAAAGCGGAAGAGACTGATATGCTTCGCCCCGTCGCCTGCGCCAATCAGGCGCTGCCAGCCGAGCGTGCCCGCATGGCTGTCCCTGGCCGCATCCGGGGTCAGCACGTAAGCGCCGCCGTCCAGCATGGCCTTGCCGCTTTGCGGATCGCGTTCCACCAGCCGGGCGTCTTTCATGGCGGCGATCTCTTCGGCGCTGGCCTCTTCATAGGTGTCCTGCAGATTGTTGTGCGACCCGTCGCACCAGGGCGGCGAGGCGGTGCGCTTGCAGGCGCACAGCAGCGCCTCCTCGCTCTTTTCGGCAACAAACATCAGCGGCTTGAAGGATGTGCCCGCATGGGAGCCGTCGCAAAACGGCTGGGACCTGGAGCGCCCGCAGGAGCACCAGAAATAGCGCTTGCCCCGTTCCAGCTTGACCAGGCACGGCTTGCGCCCGGCAATCAGCGGCTCGTCGGTTCCGGCAGGATCGGTCATGATTTGCTTTAGCCCTCAACTACCCCTGTGCTATGCCCTATCTTGAGCGATTGCGCAAGAAAAGACCAGCGCCGGACGGGCCGGATTTGACCGTGGCGCGGCTTGCGCCCAAACTGGCGGCAAAACGGGAGCGGAACCATGAGCAAACATTTTCGGCACGGGCTTTTTCTCATCTTCCTGGCGCTGGCCCTGCCCCTGCCCGCCACGGCGCAGATCAAGCTGCCGGAGTGGGACACGGTAGAGATCAAGACCCAGGACCTCGGCCATGATGTCTACATGCTGCAGGGCTTTGGCGCCAACATGACCGCCTATACCGGACCGGGTGGCATTTTCCTGGTCGATGACGAATATGCGCCGCTGTCGGGTGCGATCCTGGCGGCGCTGGCGAAACTCACCGACCGGCCGGTGCGCTATGTGATCAACACCCACTGGCACCGGGACCATCGCGGCGGCAATGAAAACTTCGCCCGCCAGGGGGCCATCATCATCTCCCAGGCCCAGGCGCGGCGCACCATGCGCTGGGCGCAATTGCATCGGGACACCGGCAATGAGGACGCCGACATCACCGCCTCGCCCGAAACCCTGCCGCAGATCACCTATGACAAGGCCATGCAACTGCATCTGGGCGAGGAGACCATAGAGATCCGCTATGTGCCCCATGTGCACACCTCTGGCGATTCGCTGGTGATCTTCAAAAGGGCCAATGTCATCGCCACCGGCGATCTCTATTTCAACGGCTTCTATCCCTTCATCGACGTGCCCTTTGGCGGCTCCATCGACAACATGATCGCCTTTTATGACGATCTTTACGCCATGGCCGACGAGAACACCAGGATCGTCCCCGGCCATGGCCCGGTGGCGAACCGCGAAGATG
>JALWUB010000090.1 GCA_026993275.1 Robiginitomaculum sp.
ACCAGGATCCGCTGAGCCCGCTGGATTCGACCCAGTTCGTCAGCCAGCTGGTGCAGTTTTCCAGCGTCGAGCAGCAGATTGCCCAGAACCGCAATCTGGAATCCCTGCTCAACCAGAGCGCCGCCAGTGCGGCGACATCGGCGGTGGGCTTCATCGGCAAACAGGCCGACATTCTTGGCACCGGCGCCGATTTGCAAAATGGCACCGCCCAATGGTCGTATTCCAGCGATCCCGGCGCCGCCTCGGTGACCATTCTGGTCAAGGACGCCAATGGCAAGATCGTCTACAAGACAGATGGCGAGCCGGGGCCTGGGGAACACAGTTTTATCTGGGACGGCAAGGACAATACCGGCGTGCAATTGCCTGACGGCCATTATGACCTGGATGTCAGCGCCCTGGACGAAAACGGCAACATCCTGTCCTCCACCGTCTCCACCAGCGTGGTGATCACCGGCGCGGATTTTTCCGGGCCGCAACCGGCCTTGCTGGCGGACGGCCAGCGCATACCCTTTGCCGACATTCTGGCCGTGCGCGACCGCGCGGCAACACTTTGAAACGGGGATCAAGAATGGTGATCCTTTTCCTACAGCAGAAGCTCCTCAAAAACCGACTGAAAAGCCACAGGAGCTAACCATGTCACTCAATTCAGCACTCGTCATCGGCGTCGCAGGCCTGAGCGCCAACGCCTCTGCCTTGAGCGGGATTTCCAACAATATCGCCAACACCAACACGGTGGGATACAAGCGCACGCGGACAGACTTTTCCTCCCTGGTCACATCCTCCGACATCAACCCGCTTGACGCCGGTGCCGGGGTGCAGGCTGGCGCCCAGCGCCTGATTGCCGAGCAGGGGCAGTTGCAATCCTCCAGCGCACCCACCGATCTGGGCATTGCCGGCGCCGGCTTTTTCGTCGTCGGCACGGCCACCGAGAACGGCGCCCCGGGTGACTTCCTGCGCTTTACCCGGGCAGGCAGTTTTTCGCCTGATGAACAGGGTTTCCTGCGCAACACCGCCGGCTATTACCTGCGCGGCTGGGCGGCCCAGCCCGATGGCAGTTTTGTCACCAATGTCTCGGACAATGCGGCGCTTTCCACCGTCAACATCGCCTCGATCAGCGGCGCGGCCAAGGCCACCGGCAATGTCCAGGTCAATGGCAATCTCAAGGCCAGCCAGCCGATTTCCGCCGCCGAGGCCACCTATGACCCCACCGTCAGCGCCAACAACATGGCCTCAGGCGCCGTCACCCCGGATTTCGTGCGCACCGTGCAGGTGTTTGACAGCCAGGGCGGCGTGCGCAATCTCAATCTGGCCTTTCTGAAAAGCAGTGCCGCGGCCAATACCTGGCATGTGGAAATCTATGCCAGCCCGGCCAGCGACGTGACCACGGGCGCGCCGTTGATCGACGGCCAGCTGGCTGTCGGCAATGTGGTGTTTGATGCCAATGGCCAGTTTGACGCCGCCAATTCCATGCCGCTGACGCTGAACTTTGGCGCGTCAACAGACCCGGCCCCGGCGGCCAATGCCTTTAACTGGGCCAGCAGTCTTGGGGTAAGCGGGCAAACCATCAAGATCAATCTTGGCAGCGCCGGGGCCTCGGGCGGGCTGACGCAGTTCGACTCCAATTCGGTGCTCGATTCCTCCATTGTCGATGGTGCCGTCTTTGGCAGCCTGACCGGCGTTGACGTGGATGACCAGGGCTTTGTCACGGCCAGCTTTTCAAATGGCGTGGTCCAGAAGATCTACCAGATTCCACTGGCGACATTCATCAATCCCAATGGCCTGAAAGCCGAAGACGGCGACGCCTTCAGCCTGTCGCAAGAGTCCGGCTCGCTGAACCTGAAAACCGCCGGGGCCGGTGCCGGGAAAATCTCGTCCAAGACCCTGGAAAGCTCCAATGTGGACCTGGCCAAGGAGTTCACCAACCTGATCACCGTGCAGCGCGCCTATTCGGCCTCATCGCGCATCATCACCACCGCCGACCAGATGCTCGATGAACTGATCAGGATCAAGCGATAGAGCCGCCATCCCCGCCAGTCAAAGCGGCTGGCGGGGATTTGATTAAAATTGCGGATGTTTCTTTTTGGAGGAATTCACCAGCTTCGTTTGCCGGATATTTAAAGTCTTCGCGTACACCTGCGTTCAGAGACAAAAATGTCCGCACAACGAGAATGGGATGGGGTACCATGGGTTACGCTAAGAAAGTTCGTCAAACACTGGTGATCGGGCCCACCGGCAGCCCGCTGACGCTGGCCGATCTGCCCAAGCCTGACACCCGGCGCTGGGTCATCCGGCGCAAGGCGGAAGTGGTCGCGGCAGTGCGCGGCGGCCTGCTGACCCTGGAAGAGGCGTGCCGGCGCTACCGCCTGACCGTCGAGGAGTTTCTCGGCTGGCAGCAAATGATCGACCGCCACGGCCTGGCCGGCCTGCGGGCAACCAAGATCCAGCAATACCGCTGAGCCGCGCCCGCTCCGGCCCGGCGTGGTGCAGGCGCACGCGCGCCTGAGCCCGCCACGCCTGCATGGCATATGAGCGGGTATTTGCGCCTTTCAACAAAACACCTTTCCCGTTTTCCAAGGGATAGTGGCGTTTTCCTTGGAACAGCAGTGCTGTTTGAGCTTCTGCAAAGGGCATTCAGGGGGTGGTTGGGACGCGCACCGAGGCTTCCCTTGCGCCGCTTGTGGGGCGCAAGGCTATACAGGGCCTTGATTCACAATCTCATTCGTCCGTGCAAAGCCGTCTTTGACGGTCCCGCACAGCCTGATTATGCGCTTGTGCATAGGGGCGGGGACAGGCGCAGGTCTATCCCCGCATGTCATGGCTTGTCATGGCCCGAAATGGCTTGTCGCTGGCCGGAACTGGCGCCTTTGTGTCCAAAACTGGCCTGCAACTGGCCTGGCCCATGGCCCGCTCGCATCAAAAACAGGACACGCAGGCCATGACCGAAGCCATGCGGCAGGACTCCCTCTCCCCGCCGGGGAGAGGGTTGGGGTGCGGGGGGATTCCGCCTTGGTGCCTGAAAGCCCCCTCCGTCCGCTTCGCGGCCACCTCCCCCGTAAAATACGGGGGAGGAAAGATAGCCCTTTCGCCGCCCTCCGGCTTGACCGGAGGGCCCATGTCCAACACCCGCGCTTTTGCAAGGGCGGGCTGGCCGGGGCCGGAGCGGTGCGGGCTCAGTCCCGGTCGCCATCATGGTCCGGCAGCGGGGACTCGCCCGGTGTGGCGGGTTGGCCGGGCAGTTTGTCCAGGCCATCATCCACGGACGGCGCGGGCCGGGCATGGCTGCGATGGCTGAGCAACTGGCGGCAGAAGGGATCATGCGCCGGGCGGCTCTGCAGGTCCTGGTGCAGGATTTTGCCGGGGTCACCGGCTGGCAGGGCAATGGAGGCGAGGCGCTGGCGCACCGCAGGATCAATGGCGTTGCTGCCATAGATCTTGCGCCGCGGGCTCAGGTCATACTGGTGCAGCCATAATCTGGCCTCTTCCAGATCGGCTTGCGGGGCGCCGGGGCGGCTGAGCTCCTGCACCAGAAAGGCTTGCGAATCCGGCCAGCCTGCCGCGGCCGCCTGGCGCAGCAGCGCCAGGCCCTTGGCGCGCAGGGCGCCTTGCGAGCGGTAATAGGGCGCGTCAAAACTGATCTTGCTGTTCTTGCCGTAAAATCCGCCGCGGCGCGTGATCGGCCCGCTCCAGTGTCTGGCGGCCTCGATGGCGCAGACGCCGCCGCTGTGCAGCGCCAGCTCCCAGCCGCGCCCTTGCCCGCCCAGGCAGATGAACACGGGCAGGGCCTGGTCGCAATTGCCGTTCCTGGCGATCATCTGGGCATATTGAAAGCCATATTCCGCGGGGGTGGCCCCGGCGGGAGGGTTGCGTTTGTCCGTGGCCGGCCCGGCGGATGTGCATGCAGCCAGCGCAAGAAGCGCCAGAAGGGCGGCGCGCAATGGCCATGATGGGCACGGCCGTGCACAAGGGTCCGGGCGCCCGGTCATGGGCGCAAAGCCTTGAGCAGGCGCAAGATGAGGAACACGGGAAACACCAGAATGGCGCCCAGCAGGAAATAGTCAGCGGCCCAGTCTGCGGCGTCGCGCACGGCATGCCAGGTCTTGATCCAGGCGCGGGCAAAGGTGCCAAAAAAGTCGCTCCACACGGTTGCAGGATCAATGTTGAGCAAGGCCAGAACCAGGCCAACGGCAATGCTGATGGCAATGAGCCGAATCACGTCCCAGGGCGAAATGGTGAACAAACGCTTAAAAAATGGTGAATGTTGCTTTTCTTCCATGGTAAAAATGCTCTATGCTGATCTGGCATACAACCAGGCTAGCAAACTCCGGCGGGCGTGAACACCGCCCGGCCGGATGCGGCTCAGCAAAGCGGGCGCGGGAACGTCCGCATGAGAATGAGGGGGTGACACGATGCACAAGCAGACACTGATCCTGCTGGAGCGCCTGCTGGCGGCTTCGCAGGGTGACCGTATCAAATGGACGGAAGTGACCGGGAAAACCGCCTTCAGCTATGTAGCCGGGGATTATGTCCTGGTGATCGATGCCGCTGACGGGCGTGCGCTGTTCCGGCTTTCGGATGACCGGGGCCGCACCCTTGAGGAAGCCGGTGAGGACGACTTGCGGGCGGCACAACTGGCAGGTGGCGGCACGGCGCTTGACGCGGTGCGTGAAATGCACGCCATTGCCAAGCGCCAGACCTCTGGTGTCGATACGGCCATCGCCACAGTGCTGGAGCATTTGCAAAGCCTCGGCGGCGAAGCCGGCGGGGAAAATGGTGCGGCCGGGCAAGACGGCGATACGGCGGACACGCAAGGCGCCATTGCATCCGAAAGCACCACGCCGTTGAAGCCGGAAGAAGATGCAGAACGCCAGGAGGAGACCGGAACGGCCCTGGCAAAGCAGACCGGGACGGAGCCGGTGCACGCCGCCAGCACGGCCTCTGACGGCGGTGATGATGCTGAAGCGGAGTCGGAACCGGAATCCGGAAAGGACGTGGAAAAGGACGCCTTGTCCGGCAGCAAGGACGAGGCCGAAGCGGAATCGGAAGCGGAAACGGCCTCCGGCAGCAAGGACGAAGCCGCAGAAGACCCGGAGAAGGAAGCTGCTGCCAAGGGCGATTCTGAAGCGAAGCCAGAGCCGGAGACGGCTGCCGCCAATGGCGGTGAGGAAGCCGGGGCGAAGCCTGAACTGGAGACGGCGGCCGCCAATGGCAATGGCGATGCTGCAAAGACAGTGGAGGCAGAGGCTGCATCCAATGGCAATGGCAAGGCCGCAAGCCAGGACGCCGCAGAGGCGCAGAGCGATGCAGAGGCGGACAAGGCGGCTGCGAACGCCGCGGCTGGCCGCAAGAAAAAACGCTCGCTGTTTCACCCGTTCGGCGGCAAGGCATAGCACATGAAAAGGAGCGGGCGCGCAGACGAAGGCAGGGCCAGGCGCCGGGTCTGGCCAAAATGGTGAAAACGCCCGCATGAGCGCACCCGCCCGCGAGCCGTTTTTCGGCAATATTCCCGCTGTCGTGACGGGGCTGTGCGCACTGATCGTGCTGGTCAGTGCGCTTGTCCTGCTTGGCCCCGGGCCCTGGTCTGACCGCATCCTGGCCGCCGCCGCGGTGCAAATCGGCCCGGCGCGCCTGCCGCGCCTGCTGGGGCCATACCTGCCCTTCGTGCTGCATGTTCTGGTTCATGGCGGCTGGCTGCATCTGGGCCTGAACACGCTTGGCCTTCTGGCCTTTGGCGCGCCGGTGGCCCGCTGGCTGCAAGCGCTGCACGGGCCGCGCCGCGGCGCTTTGGACTTTCTCGCGCTGTTTTTCCTTGCCGCCATCGCCGGGGCGCTGAGCGAAGCGCTGGCGATCGTGCTGACCGGTGCACCGGGGGCGGTGCTGATTGGCGCATCGGGGGGGCTGATGGGCCTCATCGGTGTGCTGGTGCGGCTCAATTATGGCCAGAGCTTCACACCGCTGCCCCTGTTTTCGCGCCCGGTGATGGCCGCCATGGCGCCGTGGATCGGCCTGAACCTGCTGATCGGGCTCTTTGGCGCGCCCGGCGTTTCCGCGCCCATTGCCTGGCCGGCGCATCTGGGCGGCCTGTTTGCCGGGGCGGCCCTGGCAGGCCTGTTTGCGCGCAAGGATTGAGCCCGTCCGGCGGATCCGCCATTTGGGCGATTGGCGAAACTGTGCGATACTGCACACCGTGTTTGCGCCGGGATGGAGGACATGATGAACGCCAATGCAATCCTTGAGAGCAAGGGCCGCGAGGTCATCTGCATTCACGCCGGTGACAGCTTGCGCGAGGCCGCGCAGGTGCTCGATCAGCACCGCATTGGCGCGGCCGTGGTCACCGAGGACGACGGCACTGTGTGCGGCGTCCTGTCGGAGCGGGACATTGCCCGCCAGGCCGCGCGGCACGGCGCCGAAGCCTTGCAGATGCGGGTCGGCGACTGCATGAGCCGCAATGTCATCACCGCCGCGCCCACGGACACCATAGATGATTTGCTGGGCCGGATGACCGACCGGCGCATCCGCCATTTGCCGGTCATGGAGGATGGCAAGCTGGTTGGTGTGATTTCCATTGGCGATGTGGTCAAGCGCAAGATCGCCGACACCGAAGCCGAGGCCGAGGCCATGAAGGCCTATATCGTCGCAGGCTGAACAGGGCCCCGCCAGCGCTGAAAAATGAGCCGCCCTTGTGCACTTGCCGCTTTGGCCAGCGGCGGCTAGGCCATAAGCTGCGCCGCCTTGGGCAAGCGGAGCGCGCCGATGGCAAAAGTGAAGATTTGCGGCCTTAAGCAGGCGAAAGGCGTTGCCGCAGCGCTGGAAGCGGGCGCAGAGTATCTGGGCTTTGTCTTTGCCCCCAACAGCCCGCGGCAGGTGACGCCGGAAGCCGCCGCAGCCCTGGCGGAACCGGCACGCGGGCGCGCCCGCATCGTCGCCGTGCTGGTCAATCCGGGCAACAAGCTGCTGGGCCGGGTGGTGGCACAGCTCAAACCGGACCTTCTGCAATTGCACGGCAAGGAAAGCCCGGAGCGCGTGCGCGCCATCTGGAAGCGCTTTCATTTGCCCGTCATCAAGGCCGTGGGCATTGCCGGGCCGCGCGATCTTGAAGCGGCAGAGCGCTATGCCCGCACCGCCGCCTGTTACCTTCTGGATGCCAAGCCCCCCAGGGGCGCGGCGCGCGAAGGCGGTCTGGGCCAGGCGTTTGACTGGTCATTGCCAGGCAATGCCGCCTTGTCAAAACCGTGGTTTCTGGCCGGCGGGCTGACCCCGGAGAATGTCTCTCAGGCGATTGCCCAGAGCGGCGCTGCAATGGTGGATGTCTCCTCTGGCGTCGAGTGCGCCCCCGGCGTAAAAGATGCGCACAAGATTGCCGCCTTTGTCGCGGCGGCCAAGGCGGAGGGTGCCGGTGAGCACGAAGACTGAAACAGCCATCTGGCCCGATGCGCGCGGGCGCTTTGGCGATTATGGCGGCCGCTTTGTCGCCGAAACCCTGATGCCGCTGATCCTGGAGCTGGAAAGCGCCTGGGACGAGGCCCGCGCCGACCCGGCATTTGCACACGAGATGGATGGCTATCTGCGCGATTATGTGGGCCGCGAAAGCCCGCTCTATTTTGCTGGGCGCCTGAGTGCGCATTTTGGCGGCGCGCGGATTTTCTTCAAGCGCGACGAGCTCAACCACACCGGCTCGCACAAGATCAACAATTGCCTAGGCCAGGTGCTGCTGGCCCGGCGCATGGGCAAGAGCCGCATCATTGCCGAAACCGGCGCCGGCCAGCACGGTGTCGCCACGGCGACCATGGCGGCGCGCTTTGGCCTGCCCTGCACCGTCTTCATGGGCGCCACCGACATCGAGCGCCAGCAACCCAATGTGTTTCGCATGAAACTGCTGGGGGCCGACGTGGTGCCGGTGACCTCGGGCACGGGCACGCTGAAAGACGCCATGAACGAGGCGCTGCGCGACTGGGTCACCCATGTGGATGATACCTTCTATGTCATCGGCACGGTTGCCGGGCCGCATCCCTATCCGCATATGGTGCGCACCTTCCAGTCGGTCATTGGCCGCGAAGCGCGGGCGCAAGTGCTGGCGCGCGAAGGCCGCCTGCCGGACGCCTGCGTTGCCTGCATTGGCGGCGGCTCCAATGCCATGGGGCTGTTTCATGCCTTCGTGCCGGACGAGAGCG
>JALWUB010000091.1 GCA_026993275.1 Robiginitomaculum sp.
CGCGCCCGCCCGGTGACCACCATGCCTTCCCAGCCGCGCGGCGGCTCGCGCACGCCGCCGCGGATGATTTCCACCGAATCGCCATTGTGCAGCGAGGTCCGCAAGGGCCGCTTGCGGCCATTGATCTTGACGCCGACGCACTCGTCGCCAATGTCGGTGTGCACCGCATAGGCAAAATCCAGCGCTGTCGCCCCGGCAGGCAGGGAAATCAGCTTGCCCTTGGGCGTAAAGGCGAACACCTGGTCCTGAAACATTTCCAGCTTGGCGTGTTCGAGAAAGTCATCGGCATCGCCGCCATATTCGAGAATTTCCAGCAGCGGCTTGAGCATTTCCAGGGGATCGCCTCCCGCCGCCTCGTCATAGGCATATCCGCCCTGCTTGTAGCGCCAGTGCGCCGCCACGCCGCGCTCGGCAACCGCATCCATGGCCTCGGTGCGGATCTGCAGTTCCACCCGCACATTGTCCGGGCCGATGATGGTGGTGTGCAGGGATTGATACTGGTTGGGCTTGGGCACGGAGATGAAATCCCGAAAGCGCTCGGGCACGCAGCGCCAGGTGGTGTGAATCAGGCCCAGCACCCGGTAACAGTCCTCCGGCGTATCGACGATGATGCGGAACGCATAGACATCGGCGAGTTCATCAAAGGTGATGTTTTTCTGCTCAAGCTTGCGCCAGATCGAGTATGGGCGCTTTTCCCGGCCGAACACCCGCGCCGAAACGCCGGCGCGCATGATGCGTTCCGAGATCGCCCGCGACATCAGCCCGACCTGCGCCGCGGTGCGCTCGCGCTGTGCCTTCAGGCGCCGGGTGATCGACACCCAGGCCGGCGGGTTGAGATAGCGAAACGACAGGTCTTCAAGCTCGCCGCAGATTTTCTGAATGCCGATGCGCCGCGCCAGCGGAGCGTAGATCTCGGCCGTTTCGCGGGCGATGCGCTCGCGCTTTTCCTTGCTGGAAATGAAATGCAGGGTGCGCATGTTGTGCAGCCGGTCGGCCAGCTTGACCAGCAGCACGCGGACATCGCGGGTGATCGCCAGCACGAATTTCTGCAGGTTTTCGCCCTGGCTGGTGCGCGCCGAGACCAGTTCGAGCTTGCCCAGCTTGGTGACGCCATCCACCAGCATGGCGATCTCCTCGCCAAAGCGTTCTTTCAGGTCATCAAGTGTCGCTTCGGTATCTTCGACCGTATCATGCAGCAGGGCGGTGACGATGCTGGCCGGGTCCAGGTGCAGATCCACCAGAATCGCCGCGACATTCACCGGGTGGCCGTAATAGGGCTCGCCGGATGCGCGCAACTGGTCGCCATGCATGGTGCGCGCATAGTCATAGGCGGCGCGCAATTGCTGTTCGTCCACGGCCGGATCATAGGCGCGGATGCTGTCGAGCAGGTCTTCAACGCTTGGTATAGGGCCGGGAACGCCGCCCGGCAGGGCCAGCGACAGGCGTGGCGACGGGGCCGCCTTGCCCATGGCTAAAATCTGTTGTCAGGCGCACCGTCACGGTCGGCAGTCAGGGCCTTGAGCATGTCGACTTCGGAAATCGCCTCATCGGCCTTCTGGTGCTCGATCGCCATGCGCTTGGTTTCCTCAACGCTTTCCTCTTCCGGCAGCACGCGCTGCAGGCTGGCGATCAGGCCCTCCTTGAGGGTATCGACGCTGATTGCGCCTTCGGCAATTTCACGCAGCGCCACCACGGCATTCTTGTCATTGTCGCGCTCGACCATCAAGGGCGCGCCGGTGAGGATGGCGCGCGCCCTGTGGGCGGCAAGCAAGATCAGGTCAAAGCGCGTATCGACCTTTTCAATACAGTCTTCTACGGTAACGCGGGCCATGGGGCACTCCGGTTATTGGCGGACAAACCTTGAAGGAAGCGTGACTGCATACCCTTGCGCACTGTTCAAGGCAAGCGGCAAATCCAAGGCTTGCGCAGTCCCGGCGCACCCGTCCGGTGCCGCCAGCATCTGCACCGCCCGCCGCTCCGCCTCCGGCAAGGCCGCAATCAG
>JALWUB010000092.1 GCA_026993275.1 Robiginitomaculum sp.
CCTCCATGGTTGCCTTGTCGGTCTCGATCTCGGCAATCACGTCACCGGCATGGATTTCATCGCCTTCCTTCACCAGCCATTTGGCAAGCGTGCCCTCCTCCATGGTGGGCGAAAGCGCGGGCATGAGTATCGGTAGGGGCATGGTCTCTTCCTCAGGCGAGATGCGCCAGGCTTTCGGCGTGTTGTTCCCAGTTCTGGCCGTCAAACGGCTCGATGGTGATGGATGAAAATCCGGCCTGGTCCAGGCAGCGCAGATTGACCGACCAGCCGTCCGGGTTGGAGCGCGGCACATAGAACGGCTTGACGCCGCAGGTTTGGCAAAAGAGATGGCGTGCCGTGCCGGTGTTGAAGCGGTATTCGCTCAAGTGCTCCTCGCCGCGGGTGATGCGAAAGCGCGCATCCGGCACGATGACGTGCAAAAACCCGGTCATGGCGCAGATAGAGCAATTGCATTCCTGCGCCGTGATGGCGTCTGGCAGGCGCACTTCAAAGCGCACCGCGCCGCAATGGCAGGCGCCCGTGTGCCAGTTCTGGCGCTCACTCGGCATAACACACCTTCTTGGCGGCGCGCACGATGTCATCCGGCCCCGGCAGGGCCAGGGCTTCGAGGTTGGCGGCATAGGCCAGCGGCGCTTCGGCCTGGTGCACCCGCTCGGGCGGTGCATCGAGAAAGTCAAAGGCGCGTTCCGTGACGGCGGCGGCAATCTCCGCGCCAATGCCCATATGGCCCCAGCCCTCTTCGACGGTGACCAGCCGGTTGGTCTTTTGCACCGAAGCAATCACCGTATCCATGTCCAGCGGGCGAATGGTGCGCAGATCAATCACTTCCGCCTCGATGCCCTGCCCCGCCAGGGTCCCGGCGGCAGCGAGCGCGTGGCCGACCATGCGCGAATAGGCGACGATGGTGACATCCGTGCCCGCACGGGCCATGCGCGCCTTGCCGATGGGCAGGACATAGTCCTCCACATCGGGCACGTCGAAGCTTTCCCCATAGACCAGTTCATGCTCCAGAAACACCACCGGATTGGGATCGCGGATGGCAGCCTTCAGCAAGCCCTTGGCATCGGCGGCACTATAGGGGGCAATGACGATCAGCCCCGGCACATGGCCATACCAGCTGGCATAGTCTTGGCTGTGCTGGGCGCCGACGCGGCTGGCGGCGCCATTGGGGCCGCGAAACACGATCGGGCAGGACATCTGGCCGCCAGACATATAGCGCGTCTTGGCGGCGGAATTGATGATGTGGTCAATCGCCTGCATGGCAAAATTGAAGGTCATGAACTCGACAATGGGGCGCAGACCGGCAAAGGCGGCGCCCACCCCAAGCCCGGCAAAGCCGTATTCGGTGATCGGTGTGTCGATGACGCGCTTGGGGCCGAACTCGTCGAGCAGGCCGCGGCTGACCTTGTAGGCGCCCTGATATTCGGCGACTTCCTCGCCCATCAGGAACACCCGCTCGTCGCGGCGCATTTCCTCGGCCATGGCATCACGCAGCGCATCGCGCACGGTTGTCTGGACCATCGGCGTGCCGTCAGGCAGCACCGGATCAGCCGATTCGACCGGCGCCCCCTCATCCCGGCCCTCTCCCCGCCGGGGAGAGGGGGAAGATGCCGCTGTCGCCGAAGGTGCTTCCTCTCCCCTGGGGGGAGAGGATTGCGGTGAGGGGGCAACCGGGGTCTCCGGCACGGGCGCCGCCACATCCGCACCCTCAAGAGCGGACGCATCCTCGCCCTCTTCCAGCAATAGCGCGATCGGCGTGTTGACCTTGACGTGCTCCGCCCCGCCGGGCACCAAAATCTTGCCCAGCACGCCCTCTTCCACCGCCTCGACCTCCATGGTCGCCTTGTCGGTCTCGATCTCGGCAATCACATCACCGGCATGGATTTCATCGCCTTCCTTCACCAGCCATTTGGCAAGCGTGCCCTCCTCCATGGTGGGCGAAAGCGCGGGCATGAGAATGGGGGTTGGCATGGTTTGCTCTTCCGTATTGTCTGAC
>JALWUB010000093.1 GCA_026993275.1 Robiginitomaculum sp.
AAGTGCTCTAGTGTTATTGCGGCCGGGCCGAGCCAAAGGACACGAAACCGGCAAAACGCGGCGCCTTGGGCATATAGAGGCTTTGCGCCTGCTCCAGCGCAAAGCCGCTCTGCTCGACCAGTTCCAGCGGCTTGCGGGTCAGATGACAGCCGCCCGCCAGGGGTTTCCAGATGGGCTCGATGCGTTGCTGCCAGCGTGCCACGGCCTCATCCGGCGCGGCGCCATGTTCGGCAAACAGCATCCGCCCGCCGGGCCTGAGCACCCGGCGCATCTGTTCCAGCGCTTGCTGCACCAGCGGGATGGTGCACATGGTGAAGGTGATCAGCACGGTATCAACGCTGTCATCCTCCAGCGGAATCGCCTCGGCCTCCAGATCGAGAAACTCCGGTTTCAGCGGCACATGCTGCAGCCGTTTTTGCGCCAGCTTGCGCACATGCGCATCCGGCTCCAGCGCCCAGTAATGCTCGATCTTGCCCGCATCCAGAAATGGCAGATTGTGGCCGGAGCCAAAGCCGATTTCCAGCACCTTGCCCTCGGCCGCCGGCACGATCTGGCTACGGATTTTTTTCATCTGGCCCGAGCCGCAGGCCAGATTGATGACATGGGGCAGAATGTGGTCGTGATAAAAACTCATGGCGCCAGATCCTCTTCGGCAATGGCAAAGGTCAGTTTTGCCCCGGCCCTGACCGCGGCCAGACGGCCCGGCACGCCGCCAAGCACGGTTTCGCTGTAATAGCGCGCCAGGGCGATCCGGTCACGGGCAAACCCGCCAGCTTCGCCATGGCTGATGCGGGCCTGCGCCGCCAGCGCCCCGCGCACCAGATACCAGCCGCCAACGGTTTCGCTCATCAGGGTCTGAAACGGCGTCGCCCCGGCCAGCACATCGGCCTTGTCCCGGGCGCCATCGCGCATCCAGTCCGTGGCCTCCTGCACGGCGGCGACGGCATCGCCCAGGCGCGCGCCGATGGCGGCCAGGGTGCCGCCAGCACCCTGGCATTGCGCCACGCTGTGCCGCATTTCCGCCAGCAGGGCATCCATGGCGGCGCCGCCATGGAGGGCGAGCTTGCGGCCGACCAGGTCAATCGCCTGAATGCCGTTGGTGCCTTCATAGATGGGGGTGATGCGGGCATCGCGGTAATGCTGCGCGGCGCCGGTTTCCTCGATATAGCCCATGCCGCCATGCACCTGCACATTGAGGGAGGAGGCCTCGACGCCGACATCAGAGCCGAACGACTTGGCCAGCGGCGTCAAAAGCGCCTCGCGCGCTGCCGCCTTTTGCCGCGCCGCCGCGCTGGCGCCATGCACGGCCTGGTCCGCGGCAATGGCACAGGCCAGGCACAGGGCGCGTGCGGCCGAGATCTTGGCTTTCATGGTCATCAGCATGCGGCGCACATCCGGGTGGTGGATGATGGCGGCGGGATAATCCGCAACGCCGACGGCGCGGCCCTGCCTGCGCTCCAGCGCATAGGCCAGCGCCTGCTGACAGGCGCGCTCGGCAATGCCGACCCCTTGCGCCCCCACATTGAGGCGGGCCGAGTTCATCATGATGAACATCATCGCCATGCCCTTGTGCTCTTCGCCGATGAGCCAGCCCTTGGCCCCCTCATGGCCGCCATATTCCATCACGCAGGTGGGGCTGGCATGAATGCCGAGCTTGTGCTCCAGGCCGATGCAGCGCAGGTCATTGCGCGCCCCCGGCTCGCCCGAAGCATCGGGCAGGAACTTGGGCACCAGAAACAGCGACAAGCCCTTGGTGCCCGGCGGCGCATCGGGGGTGCGCGCCAGCACCAGATGGATGATGTTGGGGGCGCAGTCATGCTCGCCCCAGGTGATGAAAATCTTTTGCCCGTCAAGCCGCCATGTGCCGTCATCCGCCGGGCGCGCCATGGTGCGGATGGCGCCGACATCAGAGCCCGCCTGCGGCTCGGTCAGATTCATGCTGGCCGACCATTCGCCGCTCATCAATCTTGGCAGATAGAGCGCCTTTTGCTCGTC
>JALWUB010000094.1 GCA_026993275.1 Robiginitomaculum sp.
AGCTACATGATCGCGACCCAGGTCATCACCGGCCAGGGCGGCTGGCCCAATTCGCTGTTTCTGACCCCCGATGGCCGTCCGTTCTATGCCGGCACCTATTTTCCGCGCCCCGCCTTTGCCGCGCTCTTGCAGCAAATCGCGCGGCAATGGCAGGCGGACCCGGCGCCGATTCTCGCCGATGCGCAAAAGCTCTCGGCCATCATTGAAAGCGTGCAGGCGCGCCGCCAGGCAGCTCAGGCGGTGGATGATGCGGCGCTGACGCATGCCGCCAGCCAGATCATGACCAATGCCGACACCCATCATGGCGGCTTTGGCGGCGCACCAAAATTTCCCCAGGAAACGGCTCTCGGCTTTTTGCTGGATCAGGCGCAGGTCCGCGGCGATGCGGCCATCAGGCGCCATGTGCTGCACAGTCTGGATGCGATGATTGCGGGCGGCATTCACGACCAGATCGGCGGCGGCTTTCACCGCTATGCGGTGGACCGGGCCTGGCGCGTGCCGCATTTCGAGAAAATGCTCTACACCCAGCCGCAAATGGCACAGGCGCTGTTGCGCGCCTGGCAGATGACCGGCGCACAGCGCTATCGCAAGGCCTTGCGTGATACGCTCGATTATGTGCTCGATGACCTGACCAGCCCGGCGGGCGGGTTTTACAGTGCCCGGGATGCCGACAGCGAAGGCCGGGAAGGCACGTTTTATGTCTGGACCCCGGCCCAGCTTGATGCCGTGCTCGGCAAAGAGGATGGCGCGTTCGCGGCGCGCCTGTTCGGGGTAACGCCCGGGGGCAATTTCGAGGGCGCCACCAGCGTTCTGTCCTTGCTCTCGCCGCCGCCCGATGAAGACACGGCTGCGCAGGAGCGGCTGAAGCGCATCCGCCTGGCACTGCGCGCGGCGCGGGCGCGGCGCCCGGCCCCGCACCGGGATGAAAAGATCATCACCGCCTGGAACGGCCTGATGATCCAGGCGCTGGCGCAGGCGGCGCTGGCGCTCGGCGAACCGCGCTATGGCAAGGCGGCGCAGCGCGCCGGGGCATTTCTGTGGACGCATTTGCACCAGGATGACGGCGCCCTGATGCGCGCCAGCTTCGAGGGCAAGGCCAGCGTGCCGGGCACGCAAAAGGATTATGCCGCCGCGGCGCTGGGCTTTGTGGCGCTTTATGACCTCGATGGCGATGCCCGGGCGCTGGAACGGGCGCAGGCAATCGCCGCACAGATGCAGGACCGTTTTTATGATGCAGAGACAGGGGATTTCTTCTTTGCCGCAGCGCCCGGCCTGTTCGGGCGGCCCAAATCCCTGTCCGACAATCCGCTGCCTTCGGGCAATGCGCTGGCGCTGGAGCTTTATGCGCGGCTGGCCCGGCGCACCGGCGCGGCGCAGCACCGCCAGATCGCCGATGGCCTGGCCGCGGCGCTGTCGGGCCTGGCGCTGCAAAACCCGGCCGCCAGCGCCCATGCGCTTCAGGCCCTGAGCATGCTGCGCCATGGCGAAAGCGGCCCGGTGCATTATCTGGCGAGCGGCCATGTGCGGGTGCGGCCAGTTGTGGCGGGCGATCGCCTGCATGTGGATCTGCACATCGCCCCCGGCTGGCACATCAACGCCCACCGCCCGCTTGAGGACTATCTGGTGTCGACCACGCTGGCGCTTGGCAAGACCGGGGCATCCGGCGCCGTGCGCTATCCCGAGGCCGGGCAGATCACGCCGGATTTCAGCAAGAACCCGATGGCGGTGTACAGCGGCACGGTGCGCATCAGCGCACCGCTTGGCGGCCAACCCGGTCAGGCACGCCTGCACCTCCAGGCCTGTGATGAACGCCAATGCCTGGCCCCGGAAACCCTGGTCTTCGCCGTGCCGCCTGCAGGGCGGCCCTAGGGTCAAAACCTATTCAAAGACGCCTGCCGTTCTCATAACGTTTTGTTTTTTATACATTATTAAATTATTGTCGTCATTGCGGCGCAGGCCGCAATCCATCTTGATGCATCAAAATGGACCCCGG
>JALWUB010000095.1 GCA_026993275.1 Robiginitomaculum sp.
ATCTGGGCGCTGGGCCTGGTCAGCCTGTTCATGGATGTTTCCTCGGAAATGATCCATGCGCTGTTGCCGGTCTTCCTGGTCTCGTCCCTGGGCGCCAGCACGCTGGTGGTTGGCGCCATTGAAGGCTTTGGCGAAGCCGCCGCGGCGCTGGTCAAGCTCGTTTCCGGCTGGCTCAGCGACCGGCTCGGACACCGCAAGAGCCTGGTTGTCGCAGGCTATGCCCTGGGAGCGCTGTCCAAGCCCCTGTTCGCGCTGGCGCCAAATGCAGGCCTGGTGCTGGGCGCGCGCCTGATCGACCGCATTGGCAAGGGCCTGCGCGGCGCCCCGCGCGATGCCATGATCGGGGATCTTGCGCCAGCGTCCATGCGCGGCGCCGCCTATGGCTTGCGCCAGGCGCTGGACACGCTGGGCGCCTTTGCCGGACCGGCACTGGGAATCGCGCTGATGGCGCTGCTGGCCAACAATTTCAGGGCCGTTTTCGGCCTTGCCGCCATTCCCGGGCTGATCGCCGTGGCGATCCTGGTCCTGGGCGTGCGCGAGCCGCGCCGCACGGTCCAGCCGGAGCGCCAGCCGCTCTTGCCCAGCCGGGCCGAGATCAGGGCGCTGGGTCCGGCCTATTGGCGGGTGGTTGCCGTCGCCGTGCTGATCATGCTGGCGCGCTTCTCGGTGGCCTTTCTGGTGCTGCGGGCCAGCGGCATGGGCCTGCCCATGGCATGGTCGCCGCTGGTGTTCATGGTCATCAATGCGCTCTATGCGACAAGCGCCTATCCGGCTGGCGTGCTGTCTGACCGGATTGGCCGGCACGGCCTGCTGGCCACCGGTTTTGTCCTGCTGATTGCTGCCGACATGGTGCTGGCGCTGGCGCCAAATCTGCAAGTGGTGCTGGCCGGGGCAGCCCTGTGGGGCCTGCATATGGGGCTGAGTGAGGGCCTGCTGGCCTCGCTGGTTGCCGACAGTGCCCCTGCGGACCTGCGCGGCGCCGCCTTCGGCGTATTTCATTTTCTTGGCGGCATGGCGGCGCTGGCCGCCAGTCTCGCCGCCGGGGGGATATGGCAATGGCTTGGCCCGGCTGCCAGCTTCTTCACCAGCGCGGGCCTGGCTGCCGCCGGTCTCGCCGGATATTTCGCCTTTGCCAGAAATGCCCGGTCCTAAGCGTTCAGGCTTTCCATGACCTCGTCGGCAATGTCGTAATTGGCATAGACGTTTTGCACATCGTCTGAATCTTCCAGGGCCTCGAGCAATTTCAGCAAGGTGGGGGCCTTGTCGGCGCCAACGGCAATGGTGTTTTGCGGCTTCCAGATCATGTTGGCCGAGGCCGCCTCGCCGAACCGCTCTTCCAGCGCCCTGGCAACCTCGCTCAGGTCCTCGCGGGCGCAATAGACGGTGTGGGTGTCCTCATCCGAAACCACATCCTCGGCACCCGCCTCGATCGCCGCCTCCAGCATCGTCTCCTCATCGGCAACACTGGCCGGGTATTGCACCTCGCCAACCTGGTCGAACATGAACGCTACCGAGCCGGTCTCGCCCAGATTGCCGCCATTCTTGGAAAATGCTGCACGCACCTCGGCAGCGGCGCGATTGCGGTTGTCGGTGGACACCTCGACAATGATGCCCACACCCGCCGGGCCAAAGCCCTCATAGCGGATTTCCTCGTAATCCGCGCTGTCGCCGCCCGTGGCCTTGTCGATGGCGCGCTGGATATTGTCCTTGGGCACCGATTGGGACTTGGCATTGGCAATGGCCAGGCGCAGGCGCGGATTGGCGTCCGGATCGGGCCCACCCATTTTGGCGGCAATGGCAATCTCCTTGGAGAGCTTGGAAAACAGCTTGGAGCGCGCCTTGTCCTGACGGCCCTTGCGGTGCTGGATATTGGCCCATTTTGAATGCCCTGCCATGGCAAACCTCCCAAAACATGCTGACGGCCGGTTTGTAGAATACAATGGAGACGCTGCAAACCGGTTTTGCACGCGCCGCACAGTCCCGC
>JALWUB010000096.1 GCA_026993275.1 Robiginitomaculum sp.
CGGCCCTGGTCATTGGCGCGTCCGTGCTGCTGGCCCTGGCCGCCCTGGCCAAGACTCTCAAGCGCAGGCTGAGCCATTAGCGCCTGGGCGCATAGGCGATGGCCTCGATCTCGATGAGCACGTCCGGGCGGCCCCAGTCCACCCCCGGCACGGTGGTGCGCGCCGGTTTGCGGCCCTTGAAATAGCGCGCATAGATGGGGTTCATCCTGGGAAAGTCCGCCGGGTTTTTCAGATAAACCGTGGTCTTGACCACGTCATCCAGGCCCAGCCCGGCGGCGGCCAGAACCGCTTGCAGATTGGCAAAGACCTGGCGGGTTTGCGGCCCGATCCTGGCCGGGGCGAACTTGCCGGTGCTGGCGTCAAAGGCGACGATGCCGGAGAGAAACACATAATCGCCTGCGCGCACCGCCTGGGCATAGGGGCCCAAGGAGCGCGCACCTGGGACGGTGATCGCCTGCGGCGCGGGCGGCGGCGCCGATGCAGCACAGGCGCCGAACGCGACAGCCGCGGCAAGAGCAAGAGCGCGTTTCATGGCCAAATCTCCCAGACACTTTCAATTTCCACCGCCACGTTGAACGGCAGCGTGTTGACACCAACGGCAAAGCGCGTGTGCTTGCCGGCCTTGCCAAACACCTCGGCCATCAGGTCCGATGCGCCATTGATGACCCTGGGCTGATCGTGAAAGCCGTTGGCGGAATTGACAAAGCCGCCCAGCTTCAGGCACTGGCGCACCCGGTTCAGCGAGCCCAGGGCGCTGCGCACCTGCGCCAGAATGTTGAGCCCGGCGGAGCGCGCCGCCGCATAGCCCTCTGCAATGCTCAACTCCGCCCCCACTTGCCCCTGCACCTTGAGCCCCGCCTGCAGGGCCGGGCCCTGGCCGGCAATGTAGAGCACCGTGCCCGCCTGGCGCCAGGGCACATAATTGGCCACCGGCGCCGGGGCGGGCGGCAGGGTCAGCCCCAGCGCCTTCAGCCTGGCCTCGTAATCCGGCCGTTCAGGCGTTTTCGCCGCGGCAATGCCGGGCATGGCCAACAGCCCGCCGCCCAGCAAAAGCGCCCGCCGGTCCATGGCCGCGCTCATGCCGCCGTGCTCTGTCTGGCGATGACATCGGACCACAGGCGCAGCAAATTGCCGCCAATGAGCTTGGCCGTGTCCTTTTCGCCAAGCCCCCGTTTCAGCAGGCCGCCGACCAGCCACGGCAGCTTGCGGTAGGTGTCCAGAACCGGCTTGTAATTGGCGTCCATGTCGGTGCCCAGACAGACATGATCGGGACCGACAATGCCGATCAGCGAGAAGGCGCGGTCGATGAGATCATTCAGCGAGGACATGCCAAACCCGGCGGGCCACAGGCCGATGAGGCCATCCTGCGCGGCAATGGCGCGGGCCAGATCGGCGCTGATGAAGCGCGGCACATCGGGAACGTCCGGCCCCTTGACATGGGTGTGCGAGCACAGCACCGGCGCGCGCGAGACGTTCAGCACCCCGCGCACGGTGTCTTCGCTGGCATGGGCGGTGTCGATCACCATGCCGGCATCATTCATCGCCTGGACGATGCGGACGCCGGCCTGCGTCAGGCCGCCATGCACGGGCGGCGCGGTCATGATGTCGCCCAGTTCATTGGTGTGATAGTGCACCAGGGTGATGGAGCGAAAACCGTCAGCAAAGGCGCGGCGCACCCGCTCCGGCTTGCCTTCCAGGAAATCGCCGCCCTCAAAGGTCAGCCAGGCGCCGGGCTTGCCCGCCTTGTGCGCCTGTTTCAGGTCATCGGGGGTGCGGATCGCCGCCACCAGGCCGCGGTCCGCCAGCGCGCCAAGGTTCCGGGCCTGCACCTGATAATAGGCAAAGGCTTCGCCCGGGCGAAAGGCGCGCCGCGCCGACAGGCCGTGCTTGCCAAGCTCCAGCAGCGGAAAGTCCGCCACGCCGGCAAAGGCCGCCGCGGCGAGGCCGCCCGCCTTCATGTCGGCCACGGCCTTGTCCTCAAAGCTGCCCAGCATCTGGTAGAGTTTCAGCTTGGGCGCGAGGCCCATGGCGCCCCGGACGAAGGTCCGCCCCGGATGGGCATGGCTGTCAAAGGCGATATTGTCCTGCAGGAAGGCGCGCGCGGCGGCCAGTTCATCGTCTGTGAGCGCAAAGCCGATGGGCACGCCCTTTTTGCGCTTGTAGCCGTAAACCGTGCCGAGCGCCGCTGCACTGGCGAGAACACCCATCGCTATGACTTTGCGGCGCGAAAACACGGCCATGGCGCTCTCTCCTGCTGATCCCGCTTTGCTGATTTGCCTTCTCATCCAGTCTAGCGGGCTGCCGGAAAATATCCATAACAGACAACGGATTTTGCGCACAAAAAGCTTTGGGGCGCAGATCTATGAATCACGCCGCCAGCGCCGGCCGATGCTGAAACAGCATGGCTACGCGCTGCTCAGCCGCCCAGTCACAGCACGGCTGACCGGCACGGTCATAGTGGTCATGGCGTGTGGCGGACGAATTTCAGAATCATGCCTTTGCCGCCTATCGAATCATAGACCAGAACAGTGAAGCTGTTGGCCGTGCAGTCAACAATCTGCCATGGAGGGACCCCTGTCATGCTGATAATGTTGTCCAAGGAAGGCACCTCTCCAATGAAAATTTTTGCCTTATATGCAGATGCCTCTACAACGCTGATTGCTTTGACGATCCCCGGGCTATTCAGGGGCCGCAAGTCTTTCCCTTCATTGATGACACCGCCAATATTCACATGTTTTCCTGATAATGCGCCAGGATTGTGAAGCACAAGGCCATTGACCGCATCGTCTGGCGAGATCACGAAAACCCGATTTTTTTCCAAACCGGACCCGCTTTGCACCTTGACTGTGACGGTGCCCGTTGCCGCTACACCATCTACCCAGACATCAAATTTATCTTGATCCAGCACGTCCAGGAGCGGGCACTTTCCAGACGCGGGCGCCGCTGTCATCTGCAAATTCGGGCTGCCAGTCAGGTTTGTCGTGCCTGCCGATACGGTCTGGCTTGGCGTGTCTGCGCCGCCTGTCATCCGCCCGCCCTGGTTCGGGGTGAAGGCCGCGCTGATGCTGAGGCCTAATGGGGTGGCATCGGGATTTGCAGGATCGGAAACAGACTGTATATGGCCACTGAAAGTGTCCGTGGCCGGATCAAAGCCGGTCATGTCCATGGTAAAAGGCCGCGGCGTGCCGTCGCCCCTCATGATGTTCCAACCGTCATGACCCACGCCATCATTGATGGCTCCGACGACTTTTCCGTCAGGCAGGATCTGCATCCAGAACGGCAAGAGGCCATTGGAAAAGGGATCATTGAAGAAGTCCCTGATGACTCCGGCATAAACCCCCACGATATCATTGAAACCGGTGCGGTCATCGGGAACGGCGCCCGGCGCGCGCAGGGCCGTGGAAGAAAAACCGCTGATGCTGTCCGGATTGCTGGACTCATGGGCCATGACCAGAAGCCGGAAGAAATCGGCATAAAAGGGCATGCCAAGGGCACCATCTGCTTGAACAAACACGGTAAATGTAAAGACAAGGGCGCCGCCCGCGTCCGGCCTGGCACTGGACGCGCCGCGTGCGGCCTTGGACTGGGAGGCCGTGCCATTTGGCAGATTGATCTGCACGCTGGGCGCTGGTGCCGACAGGCACTGCCCGGTCGTGCTGTCGGTCAGGCAGATGGTCGTCTTGATGGGCGATATGGCTGAAACAAGCGTTGCCGATGTATCGGCCGGGGGGCCGTTCGGGCTTTTCACCTGGGATGGAAGCGGGCCGCCGGGCAAGGCAACCGACGGCGTCAGGGTGATGGTGCGGCTGGATGTATTGCCGCTGATATCGACAAAGGCCCCGGCCACCGCCGTCACCCCTCCCGGACTGCCAATGCTGGCAATGCCGTCCTGGCTCAGGGTCTGCAGGGCAATGAGGCCATCGGTCGGCGTGCTCGCACCCGCATGGGCCACGGTGAGGAGGATGTCATTGACATTGTCATACACAAGCGGCTGATAATTGTCGCAATGATATAGCGGATGGATGCGCTGCTGGAACGGCCCGGAAACCGCGCCGTTCACCGTCTTGGTGATGGTCAGTAGAAACATCTGGCTGGCATTGGCCGGGATGTCCACCGGCTGGTTGGCGGCGCCGCTGATGGCATTGTTGGCGTCCAGGGCGTAAAAACTGAACGTGCTGCTGTCAAAGCCATCTGGCGGAAAGACGCCGCAATTCGTCGCCGCCGCATCACCGGAATTGGCCATCAGGACAAAGAAGGTGGCCGTGGTGCCACTGGGCACAGAGCGCGATTGCGGCGCTGTTGCCACATTGACAATGGGCGCCGCCTGCACTGCCTGCGCCAAGAGAAGGGCGGCACTTGCCAGCGCCAGCCCCGCCAGAAGACGTTTGCCCCGTTCAAGCACACCGCGCATGTTCACCCCCTATAATCGTCTTGTCAGGCCTCACGCATGCAATGACAGAGTGTGGTTCAATATAAGAATGCACACCTTTTCCGGCAAGACTTTTTTAACCAGGATCAATAGCGGTAATATAGTAGCGCTATACCGGTCCACCTGAACTGGCGCGCAGTAGTGTTCTGCGGGCAAGGCGTGAAGGGGCCTGCAAAGAAAACGAAGGCCCGTGCCCGGCTGCCCCGCTTATTGAAAACCGCCCTGGGGAAACAGCATGATCAGGCCGGCCGCCCCGCTTGCCGTGGGAAAGAGCGCGCCTTCGATCGCGCCCAGAATGGTGCCGTCCAGCGGCGTTTCCAGGGGATCATGGACAAAGGCATCGCCGACAAGATTGTCGCCATTCATGGGGCAGGTGGAGCCTGCCATGGTCATGTCCATGCTGAACAGGTTCTTGCCATTGCCATAGCCGGTGATGCTGCCGGTTATGGTGCAGGTCTGGCCCGTCCCCGGCACGAGTGAGCCGGTGAAGCTGAAGTCAGAGGCAATGGTCAGGGTGCCGCCGGATGTGTATTTGCCCGTCGTGCTGTCCTGACTGACAATCTGGTAACTGCCCGGCAGGGCGAAAGACTTGTCGTATTCGCCGGTATAGACCATTTTGAACGTGCCCGGCTGCTGGCCATTCGGCGTCAATTGCCCGGTGACTTCCTTTTTGGGAAACCAGTTGCCGCTGCTGGCATAGCTGGTGGCGACGGTAAAATCGCCGGTGGATGCGTCTTCGGTGAGCCGGGTAAAGCCGCTCGTGAACGTGCGCTGGGCCGCGCCATTGGGCGGATTGGTGTCGCTGAAAAATCCCTGGCCCAGCGCATCCACCGGCGGGAAGGGGGCCGAATCCGGCGTGTGGCTGATGATGGTCATGCCGCCTTCCACATTCACCATCACCGTCGCCTCGGTAAAGGCCCCGGCCGCATCCTGGGCGCGCATGTGCCAGATGCCTTCCGGGTAAAAGTCCGTGGCGGACGAGTCCGGCCCCGGCGAGGTGACGCCGGAACTGGTTGCGCCAAATACCGCCCCGGCCCCGGCCGGCGTGTTCTGCGGCGTGCTGGCGCCATGTTTCTGAGGCTGGTCTGGCGCGCCCGCGCCGCCATCATAAAAGCGCAGGTGCAGGCGCGCCATGTCGGGGAAATTGGCGACCCCGGCGCCGCGCGTGGAGTTGGCAAACACGGCAAAGGTCGAGGGCACGTCGCTGACCGTCGTTGTCACCGTGGCCGATGGCGTTGCCTTGCACACCGAGGTTGCCGGGTCGGTTTCGCACACGAAGATATCCAGCGGCAGGGAGATCTCTCCCGTATCCGGGGCAACGATAACCGTTTTCGCCTTGGTCGCCGCAGTGTCGCCAATGCCGATATTGAGCGCCGCGACCGACATCAGCTCGCCCCCGCCCAAGGACGGGATCTGCACCACGCCGTTATTGGTCTTGGTGACCGAAATGGTGACAATGTCCGGCGACGGGGCGCTGCTGGCGGTCAGAAACAGGGTGTTGACGGCCGGGATGACCGGGGCGGTTTCGCCGCTGCTGCACCTGAACGCGAAGGTGATGTTGGTGCCGGCAAAAACCGTGGACGGGTTGAGCGACAGCACAAAGGCCTGGCTGGCATGCCCGGCAATGTCCACCGGCGTGTCCGGGGCCGCGGCCGGCGTGGAATTGTCTGCCTGAAAGGCCTGGTAGGAAAAGCCGATGCCTGAAGGATTGCCCTTGGACGGGATGCTCACCGAACAGCCCGTCGCCCCGGTATCGCCGCTGTTGACAAGCGTTGCAAACACGGTCACCGCCGTGCCCGTTGCGGTGGCCCTGCTGCTGGGCAAGACCGCCGCATTCAGACTGGCCGGTGTCGCGTTTTGCGCCGAAGCCGCTGTGGCCGCCGCGGCCAGCATCAGAACCCCTGCACACAGACGCAATGCATTGAACCCAAACATGGTTTCCCCCCTCTTGCCCGTTTGGCATGCCTGTCACCCGCCGCCCGGCCTGCCAGAACCGGACGGCGTGGCGCAGAGTCTATACCCGCATCCACGCCACAGCATAGCCTCTGGCAGGATCTACCCCACCATGTCAATTGCGGTATACCGAAATTGTTGCCGGTTACGGCCTGTTGCGCCTTGAGCGCAGCAATTCGATCAGCTCCAGCGCCGCCCTGGCGGCCACGGTGCCGGGCAGAAACACCGCCGATGCGCCCATGTCTTTCAGCACCGGCACGTCACCGGGCGGAATGACGCCGCCGACGATGATGCGGATATCGCTGCGCCCGGCATCGGCAAGTGCTGTCTTGAGTTGCGGCACGAAGGTCAGATGCCCTGCGGCCAGGGTGGAGACGGCGATCAGGTCCACATCCTTTTCAACCCCCAGCGCCGCCGCCTCTTCGGGGCTTTGAAACAGCGGCCCCGGCGTCACCTCCCAGCCCAGGTCCAGCAGTGCGCTGGCCATCACCTTCTGGCCCCGGTCATGGCCATCCTGGCCCAGCTTGGCGATCAGTATGCGCGGCTTGCGGCCATAGTCTTCTGCAAACGCCTGCGCCTGGCTTGCGGCCTGCTGCATCAGCGCATCCGCGCCGCCTTCGCGCCGGTACACCCCCTTGAGGGCGGCAGGCGTGGCCTCGTGGCGGCCAAACACCTTTTCCAGTGCCAGCGACATTTCGCCGACCGTGGCCAGGGCGCTGGCCGCATCAATGGCCAGGCCCAGAAGATTGCCCTTGCCGGTGCGCGCGGCCTCGGTCATGGCGCGCAAGGCCGCGTGCACCCTGTCTTCGTCGCGGCTGGCACGCAGGCGCTTCAGGCGCTCGATCTGGTTTTGCAGCACCTTGGCATTGTCCACCTTAAGCACCGGCACGTCCTCGCCCTCGCCGGGCGGCGCGGGATAGATGTTGACGCCGGTGATCGGCTGCTGGCCGCTGTCAATGCGTGCCTGGGTGCGCGTTGCCGCCTCTTCGATGCGCCGCTGCGGCACACCGGCCTCGATGGCCCTGGTCATGCCGCCCAGGGCCTCGACTTCCCGGATATGCGCCAGCGCCCGCTCCGCCAGGTCCGCGGTCAGACGCTCGACATAGTATGAGCCCCCCCAGGGGTCGATAGTGGCGGTGGCCCCGGCCTCTTCTTGCAGAAACAACTGGGTGTTGCGGGCAATGCGCGCCGAAAAATCGGTCGGCAGGGCCAGCGCCTCGTCCAGGGCATTGGTGTGCAGCGACTGGGTGCCGCCATCGGCGGCGGCCATGGCCTCCAGGCAGGTGCGGGTGATGTTGTTGTAGACGTCCTGTGCCGTCAGCGACCAGCCGGAGGTCTGGCAATGGGCGCGCAGGCACAGGGATCTGGGATTTTGCGGGGCGAAATGATCGCGCATGAGCTGCGCCCACAACAGCCTTCCTGCGCGCAGCTTGGCGGTTTCCATGAAGGGGTTCATGCCAATGCCCCAGAAGAAGGACAGGCGCGGCGCAAAACGGTCCACATCCATGCCCGCGGCGATGCCGGTGCGCACATATTCAATGCCGTCGGCCAGGGTGTAGGCCAGTTCCAGATCGGCGCTCGCCCCGGCTTCCTGCATGTGGTAGCCGGAAATGGAAATCGGGTTGAAGCGCGGCATGTGCTGCGCCGTCCAGGCAAAGATGTCGGAGACGATGCGCAAGGA
>JALWUB010000097.1 GCA_026993275.1 Robiginitomaculum sp.
CAGCACCCCTATACCCGTTCGCTGATTGCGGCAGCGCCTGATTTGCAGGCGGCGCTGGCCATGCGCCGGGCAGGCTGAGACGCTTGCTCAGCGCCTTTGCGTGAGCAAGACGGCGGCGGCTGCACTGACAAAACCCACGATGCCATAGGCCACCAGTGCCGGAAACCGGAAGCCCAGGGCGTTCAGGCCAAGCACGCTGACCACCCCGATGGCAGCGGCGATGATGAGGATCACGAGTTTTTTTGGCATCAGCCCTTTGCTCCAGTGCATGTGTTTACTGCCGCAGCCGCTCCAGCGCCCCTTGCAGAATATAGGCTGCGGCCATTTTGTCGATCACGTCTGCACGCTTTGCCCGGCGCGTATCGGCATCCAGCAAGGTGCGCTCCACCGCTGCTGTCGAGAGGCGTTCATCCCAAAGGCTGAGCGGCACATCGCGCAGCGCCAGCAGATTGCGGGCAAAGGCGCGCACGCTTTGCGCCCGCGGTCCCTCATGGCCGTCCATGCTGACCGGAAGGCCGAGAACGATGCCGCTGCATTGGCGATCGTCATAAAGCGCAAACAGCCGTGCCGCATCGGTCTTGAACTTGCTGCGCCTGATGGTCTGCAGCGGTGTCGCGGCAATGCGCGCACTGTCGGAAACCGCCACGCCAATGGTTTTGGTGCCCGGGTCCAGCCCCAGGAGTGCCCCGGTGGCGGGCAGATCAGTGAGACTGGTGAGCGCCATGGGCGGCCCTCCGCGCCGGGGCCTGGGTGTTGCATGCCTCGATGACCTCAGGCGGATGGCGATAGAAGAAGGCCTCGTTGCGCACCCGTTTTGCGGTCTTGTAGTTTTCAAAGGCCTGGCTGTTGGTGCGCATGACCTCATAGGCCGGGCGCTGGTTCTTTGGCAGATCGGCGGCCAGGCGGATGGACAGGATGGGGCTGCGTTTGGTGGCGTCTTCAATGACACCATTATGAATGGCGCGCTTGCCGCGGTTGAGCTTCTGGATGTGCTCCATGCCATCGATGACGCGGCCGAAAATGGTCAGGTTGCGATCGAGATAGCGGGTGCCTGGGCCAAGGACGATATAAAACTCCGCATCGCCGGTATCCGGGTCCGTATCGCGCGCCATGGCCATGGTGCCAACGCAATGCATCAGCCAGGCCCGGCCCGTGGCCGGATCGCGCGCCGCGGCAAAGCCGCCCGCATGCCCGGCCTCGGGTGCATAGAGGTCTGGCGAGCCGGTGGGCACAAAATCCAGCCCTTTGGCGGGACGGTCATTTTCATTCTTGAGGGCAGGCCAGCCGGGCAGGGGGCCTTCATTGCGCCCGCCCTGGGCCACAAAGCCGTCGATGAGACGGTAAAAGGACAACCCGTCATAAAAGTGCGCCTGCGCCAGCGCCCGCATCCGCGCCACATGGTTTGGTGCAAACTGCGGATTCAGTTCAACCACGGCCTGCCCTGTGGCGGTCTTGATGAGCAGCAGGTTTTGCGGATCAACCGGCCGCCAGTCTGCATCGTCTGCCAAGGCATGGGCCGCGCCAAGGCATAGCAGAACAAGAGGGAGCAAAAGGCGGCACAAGACTGCCCCCGGCAGCGTTTTGCGTTTCCGTGATGGCTCTTGCATCAATTTATTCGACAAAGGCATCGGCTTCGATCTCGACCAGCATGTCCGGGGCGATGAGCTGGGCCACCTGAATCATGGTGGTTGTGGGCGGGTGCTCGCCAAACGCGGCCCGGTGGGCCCGGCCGATGGCCTCCCAGCGGCTGATGTCGGTAACGTAAAGCCGCGTGCGCACCACATGCTCCAGCCTGGCGCCAAGTTCGGCAATGGCCTTTTCGATGAGGGCGATGCAGCGCGCTGTCTGTGCATAGGGATCGCCCGGCGCATAGGTGCTGCCGTCATCGGCGATCGGCGCCGTGCCGGTGATCCAGATGTGCGGACCCCGGCGCAGCGCCCGGCAATAGCCCACCTCCGCCTCCCATGGCGCACCTGAAAAGAC
>JALWUB010000098.1 GCA_026993275.1 Robiginitomaculum sp.
GTCATAGGGGACGGTTTGATCCACCCCGACCGTGCGCAGATTGGCCTTGGCGCCGGTGGTGATGGCGGTAATGGTGGAGGCCGAATCCGACACCTGGGAATCGTTGGCATAGGTGCGCGAAAACGCCGTATAGGGCAGTTTTTCCATTTCCAGAACATGGCTTTCGCCATCTTCGCCAAGCCGTTGTCCGGCATAAATGCGCCCGGCGGTGACGGTGGATATGCCCATGCCGTCGCCGATCATCAGGATGATGTTCTTGGCGCGGCCGCGGTGCGCCTTTTGCGCCAGCGCGGCCTGAAGCTGGGCTTCCCCGGTTTGATAGTAGGAATCTGAAACTTGCGCCGGTCTGGCGGGACTGGCGGCTTTGGCCGCATCATGGGCGCAGGCGCCAAGAGAAAGAGCGGCGGGAAGAAGCAAAAGCAGGGAACTGGAAACTTTCGATATCATGATGTTGTCCGGATTTTTGGGGGGAGAGAGGGATAGTCCCAAATTCCTTTGCCGTAAACCAAAATCATGAACCTTGCATGATGGTCATGATTTTAGCGGCATGAGGCGTCTTGCTCCCCATCCCGCCAGCGTCTAGGGTTCGCGCCAATATTGAGCCACCAAGAAAGGCCAAGGGGTATCATGCTGCATTCCATCATCGAGGCGCTCAACGCCATAGACAGTTTTATCTGGGGCCCGCCTTTGGTGCTCCTGCTGTTTGGCACCGGGCTTTATCTGACCATCGGCCTGCGCTTCATGCCGGTGCGGCGCCTGCCCTATGCCATCTCCTTGCTGTTTTCCGGCAAGAAGGCGTCCGGGGAAGGCAGCGAGGGGGAAATTTCTCCTGTGGCGGCGCTCTTTACCGCGCTTTCGGCGACCATCGGCACCGGCAATATCGCCGGTGTTGCCACCGCCATAACCCTGGGCGGGCCGGGGGCGGTGTTCTGGATGTGGATGACCGCCGTGGTCGGCATGGCCACCAAATATTCCGAAGCGGTGCTGGCGGTGCGCTTTCGCGAAGTGGACAAGAAGGGCCAGCATGTCGGCGGGCCGATGTACTATATCAAGAACGGCATGGGCAGGAACTGGCTCTGGCTGGCCTGGGCGTTTGCCATTCTGACCGCCATTTCCGCGCCCGGCACCGGCAATCTGGTGCAGGCCAATGGCGTCGCGGCGCTGCTGCGCGACAATCTGCACATTTCCACCTGGGTCAGCGGCCTGGTGATGGCGGTGCTGGTGTTTCTGGTCATCATGGGCGGGATCAAGTCCATTGCCCGCGTGGCCTCCTTCCTGGTGCCAATCATGGCGCTGTTTTACATTGGCGGGGCGCTGATCGTGCTGGGCACCCATGCGGCGCTGGTGCCGGCCGCCTTCATGCAGATCATTCACGACGCCTTTACGCCGACGGCGGCGGCTGGCGGGTTCATGGGCGCTTCGGTGATGAAGGCGATGAGCCAGGGCGCCAATCGCGGCTCGTTCTCCAATGAGGCCGGCCTTGGCTCCGCCGCCATCGCCCACGCCTCGGCCAACACCAATGACCCGGTGCGCCAGGGCACCATCGCCATGATGGGCACGTTTATCGACACCCTGGTGGTCTGCACCATGACGGCGCTGGTCATTCTCACCGCGCCAGCGATTTTCGCCGAGGGCGGCACAGTTGGCGGCTCCATGCCGATCTGGCAGTCGGGCATTGCCTCGGCCGCGTCGGTTACCGCCAATGCCTTTGGCGCTTCCATGCCGGGCGGGCAGTGGATCGTCACCATCGGCCTGGCGGTGTTTGCCTTCACCACCATTCTGGGCTGGGCGCTTTATGGCGAGCGCGCCATGGAGTTCATGTTCGGCGTTGGCGTTATTCCCTATTACCGGGTCGCCTGGTGCATCATTGTCTATCTGGGCGCGGTCTATACCAATGACCTGGCCTGGACGCTGGCCTCCATCGGCAATGGCCTGATGGCGGCGCCGAACCTGATCGCGCTACTGGGCCTTTCCGGCGT
>JALWUB010000099.1 GCA_026993275.1 Robiginitomaculum sp.
AAGGCGTGCACATGGGCATTGCCACCGCCACCCCCAATGGCCTGATGGTGCCGGTGGTGCACCATGCCGAGGCGCTGGACATCTGGGACCTGGCGGGCGAGATCAAACGGGTCACCGAAGCGGCGCGCACGGGCAAGGCGTCGCGCGAGGAACTGACCGGATCGACCATCACCATCACCTCTTTGGGCGCGCTCGGCGGCATTGCCTCAACCCCGGTCATCAATGCCCCCGAAGTCGCCATTATCGGCGTCAACAAGCTGCAGGTGCGGCCGGTCTGGCAAGGGGGCGCCTTTGTGCCCCGCAAGATGATGAACCTGTCATCAAGCTTCGATCACCGCATTGTTGACGGCTATGACGCCGCGCAGATGATCCAGCGTGTCAAGACGCTGCTGGAACACCCGGCCACGTTGTTTATGGAATAGAGCCGCATGAGCACTTCCCTTGAAACCCAGCTTCTCATCGTCGGCGGCGGCCCCGCCGGTTATCCGTGCGCCATTCGCGCCGCCCAGCTTGGCCTTGATGTCATCCTGGTGGACAAGGACGGCCTGGGCGGCACCTGCCTCAATCGCGGCTGTATCCCCTCCAAGGCGCTGATCCATGCGGCCGGGCGTTTTGAAGCTATTGCAGAACAGGCTGCGGATGCCGCCATGGGCATTTCCTGCGGCGCGCCCAAACTGGACATGCGGGCCCTGACTGGCTGGAAAGACGGTCTGGTGGACAAGCTCACCGGCGGCGTCGCCACCTTGCTGAAGGCCGCGGGCGCGCAGGTGCTGTCCGGCTGGGCCAGATTTTCCGACGCCAAGCATTGCGTGGTCACCCGCGATGATGGGGAAACGGTTGCGATCACGGCGCAAAACGTGGTGCTGGCGACCGGCTCGAAGGAGGTGGAGCTGCCGTTTCTGCCCTTTGACGGCAAGCGCGTGCTGAGCTCCACCAGCGCCCTGGAGGCCACGCGCCTGCCCAAGAGCCTCGCCGTCATCGGCGCCGGCTATATTGGCCTGGAGCTGGGCATTGCCTGGGCAAAACTGGGGGTCAAGGTCAGCTTTGTCGAGGCGCTGGACCGAATCCTGCCGCTTTATGATGCGCAATTGGTGCGCCCGGTGCTGCGCTGGATGAAGGCGCACGGCATCGATGTGCACCTGTCGTGCAAGGCCAAGGGCCTGAGCAAGACCGGCCTGGTGTTTGCAGACAAGGATGGCACGGAACAGGAGATCAAGGCCGAACAGGTGCTGGTTGCCGTGGGCCGCAAGCCGGTCACCGAAGGCTGGGGGCTGGAGACCATGGGCGTGGACATGGACGGGCCGTTCATCCGCATTGACGATCAGTGCCGCACTGCCATGCGCGGCGTCTATGCCATTGGCGACGTGGCCGGTGCGCCCATGCTGGCGCACAAGGGCACGGCGCAGGGCGAAATCGTTGCCGAGATCATCGCCGGGCACAGACGGCGCTTCGATCCGGCCTCCATTCCGGCGGTGTGTTTTACCGAGCCGGAAATCGTCAGCGTGGGGCTGAGCGCGCAAGACGCCAGGGCGCGCGGCGAAGACGTGATCGTTGGCAAGTTCCCCTTCGCGGCGCTGGGCAAGGCGCTGACCATGCAGGCAGGCACTGATGGCGGCTTCATCCGCGTCACCGCGCGCAAAAGCGATCATGTGATCCTGGGCATTCAGGCCGTCGGCGCGCATGTGGCCGAGCTTTCGGGCGAGTTTGCCCTGGCGCTGGAAATGGGCGCGCGGCTGGAGGACATTGCCGGGACCATCCATGTGCACCCGACCCTGTCGGAGGGCTTTGCCGAAAGCGCCCTCGCGGCCCTGGGCCAGCCACTGCACATAGCGCGGTAAACACCGCTTGCAAGAAAGCGCCCGCGCGCGTATATCCCGCCTCTCATTGCCCTTGTGGCTGGGTAGCTCAGCTGGCTAGAGCGCAGGACTCATAATCCTGAGGTCGGGAGTTCGAGTCTCCCCCCCGCCACCATTT
>JALWUB010000100.1 GCA_026993275.1 Robiginitomaculum sp.
GCACGGCCGGCCATGCGCTGGACCTGGATGACAATTTTGACCCGTCCAAGTCCCACGCCACCACAGTGCTGTATCCCGCCATCCTGGCGCTTGCCGAGCAGGAGGGAAAAGGCGGCGCGGCGTGCATCGATGCCTATATCTGCGGGCTGCAGATCATTGGCCGCATCGGCCAGGGGGTGAATCCGTGGCACCGCGACAGGGGCTGGCACGCCACCGCGACACTGGGGGCGCTGGGCGCCGCCGCCGCCTGTGCGCGCCTGCTGGAGCTGGATGCGGAGCGTGCCGCCTGCGCCTTGTCGCTGGCCACGTCCATGGCGGCCGGTTTCATGTCGCAATTCGGCACCATGGCCAAGCCCCTGCATGCGGGCCTGGCGGCCAAGGCCGGGATCATGGCGGCGTCCCTGGCGCAAGCCGGAATGACCGCCGGCATGGACACCCTGGACGGCGTCACCGGCATGAACCGGCTCATGGTCGGCCCCGATTACGAGCATTTGCGCGATACGCTGGAAAACCCGGATCATGGCCACACCATGACCTTTGAAACCGAAAACATTGGCGAGCCGCTGCTGATCCTGGAGCATGCCTTCCGGGTCAAGCGCTTTGCCAATTGCGGTGCCTCGCACCGCGCCCTCGATGGCCTGCTGATCTTGCGCGAGGCCCACGATATCAGGGCGGAGGACGTTGCCAGCATCGACATCACCCTGCCGCAGGTGCATGTGAACAACCTCATGTATCATGATCCGCAAACGCCGCTGCAGGCCAAGTTCTCGTTCGAATATGCGCTCAGCGTGGCCTTGCTCAGCGGTGATCTGACACTGGCCGACTTCACCCCGGAGGCGGTGATGCGGCCCAAGGTGCGCGCCCTTTACCCTCTCATTCACCTGCACGGCGTGGATGCCCTGGAAGGCGCCTGCCCGACGCGGGTGCGCATCACCATGAAGGATGGACAGGTTTTCGAGACCGTGCGCACCTGGCCCCTGGGCAGCAAGGCCGCCCCGTTTTCGGATGCGCAATACTGGGCCAAGTTCGAGACCTGCGCCGCGCCCTATCTGGAACCGGAGGAACTGAAGGGCCTGCGGCGCAGCCTGGAGGACTTTGAAAACCTGGAGGATATCGGCGCCATGACCGGTTTTCTGGCCAAAGAAATGAAGACAGCAGCATGAGCAAGCCCTCCATACTGGTGCTGGCCGCGAGCCGCAGCGGCGCCGATGACCCGGTGGCGCGGCTCAAGCAGGTCTCGCACAAATGCCTGGCGCCCATTGATGGCGTGGTGATGCTCGAGCGGGTCGTGCAAACCATACTGGACAGCGGCGTTTTCGGGCAGATCTACATCGCCATCGAAAGCGCGGACCTGTTGCGGTCGGTGCCGGCGCTGCGCCGCTGGCTTGAGGCGGATGTCATCCGCATCGCCCCCTGCCGGGGCAATCTCGCCGACAGCGTTCTGGCCGCCGCCGAGGCCATGGAAAAGCCGTTCCCCCTGTTCATCACCACTGGCGACAACGCCCTGCATACGCCTGAATTGCTGCGCGATTTCGCCAGCCAGTTTGCGGCCCGCACGGGCGATGTTGCCGCCGGCTTCACCACGGCGGACAAGGTCATGGAAGACTATCCGCAGGTGGGCCTGGCCTATCACCGGCTCAAGGATGGCGGCTTTTCCTCGTGCAATCTCTATGCCCTGCGCTCGCCCAGGGCGCTCAAGGCCGTGCGCATCTTCGAGGGCGGCGGCCAGTTCGGCAAGCGCCACTGGCGCATCGTCAAGGCCTTTGGCCTGTGGTCCTTTGTTCTCTACCGCTTCCGCCTGGCCACGCTTGACGAACTCATGCAGCGCATTGCCCGCAATATGGGCATCACCGCCGACACCATCATGCTGCCCTATTCCTATGGCCCCATTGACGTGGACAATATCGCCTTTTTCGAGATTTCCGAACAGGCCCTGGCCGAGCGGCGCAAGCAGCAAGGCCGCGCTTGA
>JALWUB010000101.1:0-1114 GCA_026993275.1 Robiginitomaculum sp.
ACTTTCTCGGCGAGGTTGGCGGCAAGAAGGCCAAGGCGGTGATTCCCCTGGTTGCCATTGCGCTGCTGGTGATCACCCTGGTGGTCAAATACACCGAAAGGCGCCTGGCCCGGCGCAAGGCCGCCAGTTCCTGACGCTCAGGCCTGCGCGGCGGCACCCTGCCGGGCGCGCACCTGTGCGGCAAAGTCCTCAAACAGGGAAAAGCTGTCCTGCGGGCCGGGGCTGGCCTCGGGGTGGTATTGCACCGAAAACACCGGCTTGCCTTCCAGGCGCAAGCCGCAATTGCTGCCGTCAAACAGCGACACATGGGTGGCCTGCACACCCTCTGGCAGGCTTTTTGCATCGACGGTGAAGCCATGGTTCATGGACACGATCCAGACCCTGCCGGTGCGCAGGTCCTTGACCGGGTGGTTGGCGCCGTGGTGGCCCTGGGCCATCTTGCGGGTTGTGCCGCCCAGCGCCAGCGCCAGCACCTGATGACCCAGGCAAATGCCGAACAGCGGCAGGCCCCGCGCGATCAGCGCGCGGATCAGCGGCGCCGCATGGCGCGCCGTGGCCGCCGGATCGCCCGGGCCGTTGGACAGCACCACGCCATCGGGCGCGCAGGCCAGCACGTCTTGCACACTGGCACTGGCGGGCAGAACTTTTGTGCGCAGCCCCGCCGCCGCCAGACGGCACACAATGGCGCGCTTGACGCCATAATCCAGAACCGCCACCAGCGGCCCGTCCGCTGGCGCCCGCGCATAGCCCTTGTGCAGGTCCCACCCGGCCTCTTCGCCCGCATAGGGAGCAGGCGTGCTCACCTGCGCAGCCAGGTCGGCATTGCTGATCCCGGCCCAGTCCCGCGCTGCCTTGTGCAGGGCGGAAATGTCAAAATCCCCATCGCTGTTGTGCGCAATTGCCGCCCGGGCCATGCCGTGACGGCGGATATGGGTGGTCAGGGCGCGGGTATCGACGCCGCAAATGCCGATCACGCCGCGCTGCGCCAGCCAGGGGCCGAGATCGCCTTGCGCGCGCCAATTGGCCGCCGCGCCCGGCACGGCGCGCATGACCGCTCCGCACGCCGCCGAAGGCGGGCCGCCGCGGCGCGCGCAAGGCGATCTCGGCCCCTGGC
>JALWUB010000101.1:1124-1963 GCA_026993275.1 Robiginitomaculum sp.
TTTCGTCCTCGGCATCTTCGTCATTGACGCCGGTAATGCCGATATGGGGAAAGGTGAAACAGATGATCTGGCGGCTGTAGGACGGGTCGGTAAGGATTTCCTGATAGCCGCTCATGGCGGTGTTGAAACACACCTCGCCCACCGCCATGCCCTCGGCGCCTGCGCCCTGGCCGGCAAAGACGGTGCCGTCTTCCAGCACCAGCACGGCGGTGGTGCGGCCCCGCCCTTGACTCTTGGGCTGTGCGGTCATAGGCCATCGCTCCTGTTTTTGCGAAAGCAGTAAAGACGCGAAACCGCGCGCAGCGTCAAGCGTTGACAGGCCCGCAAAACCATGCCGGGCTGCGCCAGGATAAACGGCAAAGAGGATGCATGATGTCTTTGCGCGAACAGATCAAGGCCAAGCTGGTCGAGGCCATGAAACAGCGCGATCCGGTGCGCGTCTCGACCCTGCGGCTGATCCAGGCGGCGATCAAGGACCGTGACATTGCCGCGCGCACCCGCGATGTCGGCGAAGGCTGCGCCGACGAGCAGATCCGGCAGATTCTCTCCAAGCTGCTCAAGCAGCGCGCCGAAAGCGCCCGCATTTACGAGGAAGCCGGACGCACCGAACTGGCCGAGCGCGAGCGCGAGGAAAGCGCCGTGATCGCCGAATTCCTGCCGCGGCAGATGAGCGATGACGAGATTGCCGCCGCCGCCCGCAAGGTCGTCGACGAGCTTGACGCCACCGGCCTCAAGGACATGGGCAAATGCATGGCCGCCTTGCGCGCCAAATACGGCGGCGCCATGGATTTCGGCAAGGCCGGCGCTGCCCTCAAGGCGATTTTGGGGTAGAGATATAC
>JALWUB010000102.1 GCA_026993275.1 Robiginitomaculum sp.
TCTATGAAGGCACCAACGGCATTCAGGCGATTGACCTGGTCGGCCGCAAGCTCGCCCTCCATGGCGGCGCCGCCATGGATGCCCTGCTGGCGGAAATGCGGCACAGCGTGGCGGAATGCCAGAGCGCTGGCGGCACCCTGGCCGCCATCGGTGCGCGCCTGGGCGATGCCGTTGCCGCCTTGCAGGAGGCCACGGACTGGATGCGCGATGGCACGCGGGACAAGGCCGATGTGCTGGCCGGGGCGACGCCGTTTCAGACGCTGATGAGCGAAACCGTTGGCGGCTGGTATCTGGTGCGCGGGGCGCTGGCGGCGCAGGCCCGCATCAGCCATGGCGAGGCCGGCGGATTTGCCCGTGACCGGATCGCCCTGGCGCGCTATTACAGTGAAACCGTGCTGGGCGGCGTGCCGGGCCGTCTGGCCGCGGTCAGGGCCGGGGCAAAACTGACCTTTGCCATTGCCGAAGAGGATCTGGCGCCATGAGTTTTTATCACGATCACATTCTGCCTCACGTCATCAATCTCGCCTGCGGTTCCGGCCAGATGAAGAAAATCCGCAGCCAGATCGTGCCGGCGGCCAAGGGCAAGGTGCTGGAAATCGGCTTTGGCTCCGGCCACAATCTGCCATTTCTGGATGCGGGCAAGATCGAGCATTACTGGGCGCTGGAGCCGGATCCGCATGTGCGCAAGCTGGCGCAAAAACGGCTGCAGCATGTGCCGTTGAAACCCGAGTTCCTCGACCTGGAGGCCGAGGCGATTCCGCTGGAGGATGACAGCGTTGATACCGTGCTGATCACCTTCACCATGTGCACCATCCCGCTGGTGCAGCAGGCGCTGGAACAGATGCGCCGGGTGCTCAGGCCCGGCGGGCGAATGCTGTTTGCCGAACATGGCGCCGCGCCGGATGAGGCCGTGGCGCGCTGGCAGCAGCGCATCGAGCCCATCTGGAAACCGCTGGCGGGTGGCTGTCATCTGACCCGCAAGCCGCTGGAGCTGGTCGAACAGGGCGGCTTTGCGCTGGAGCAGGCGCAAAGCCTCTATATGCCCAAGGCGCCGCGTTTTGCCGGTTTCGTGTCCTTTGGCTCGGCCCGGCCGCAATAACACTAGAGCACTTCCCGAAAAGTGGGAACCGGTTTTCGGACAAGAAGTGCGGCAAAACAATAGGATAGAGTGCGGTTTTGATTCCATCAAAACGTGAAGCACTCTGAACACTGAATACGGGGGAGCATGATGCATCAAGGTGCTCTGAAACGGGTTCTGGGCCGGGCCGACACCCTGTTCCTGGGGTTCGGCGCGATGATCGGCTGGGCCTGGGTGATCCTCGCTGGGGTGTGGATTTCCAAGGCCGGAGTGCTGGGCGCAGGCCTGGCCTTCGTGCTGGGCAGCATCGCCATCACCGTCATTGGCGCCACCTATGCGGAACTGGCCTCGGCCTTGCCGCTGGCAGGCGGCGAACACGCCTATAGCGAACGCGCCTTTGGCCCGCTGCACGCCTTCATCTGCACCTGGGCACTGATCTTTGGCTATATTTCTGTGGTCGCCTTCGAGGCCATCGCCCTGCCGGTGGCGGTGTCCTATCTCTTTCCCGCCTTCAGGATGTGGCCGCTCTGGCGCGTTGCCGGCTCGCAGGTCTATGGCAGCGAGGTGCTGCTGGGCGCATTCAGCGGCCTTGTCATCACGGCGCTGAACATTGCCGGTGTGCGCCTGGCGGCACGCATTCAGCTTGTCATCGTCCTGGTGATCCTGGCGGCGGGCGCGGTGCTGGTGGCGGGCGGCCTGGTCAATCTTGACGCGCTCGACACCTCGGCGCCGCTGTGGAAAGGGTTGTCCGGCGTGTTTGCGGTCATCATCATGGTGCCCTTCATGTTTGTCGGCTTCGATGTCATTCCGCAATCGGCCGAAGAGGTCAGCGCGCCGCCGCGTCAGATCGGCACGGCGATTGTTGGCTCCATCATCATGGCGGT
>JALWUB010000103.1 GCA_026993275.1 Robiginitomaculum sp.
CCATCGGCATCGACCTGAATCACGAAATGCTCAACCTGGCCCGTCTGAACCTGGAAAAGGCGGGTTTGAAACATTGTTCGGTGCGCCACTCTGATCTCTATTCCCTGCCCTTTCCGGCAGCGAAATTCGATCTGGTGACCATTCACCAGGTGCTCCATTATCTGGACGAACCGGGCGCGGCCCTGGCCGAGGCGGCCCGGGTGCTGGCGCCGGGCGGGATCCTGGCCATTGTTGATTTCGCGCCGCACCAGCTTGAATATCTGCGCCAGCAGCATGCCCATCGCCGCCTTGGCTTTACCGACCATGAGGTGGACCGCTGGATGCGCAGCGCCGGGCTCACCCGGATTACCCGCAAGGCCCTGCACCCTGAGACAAGAGAGCCGGATGAGCATCATCTGACCGTCAAGATCTGGACCGGGCGGCAGACGCAAGACGCCAGCAAAGAGGAGCCCGTGGCATGAGCGCGGATATGGCCTTTGCCGGTGCCGCAGGCGAATTGAAGCTGGCCTCTGCCGGGGCCCGGCCGATTGCGGTGTCGTTCGAGTTCTTTCCGCCCAAGACGGAAAAGATGGAAGAGCAGTTGCAGCGCGCCGTGGACAAGCTGGCACCGTTGTCGCCCGCCTTTGTTTCGGTCACCTATGGCGCGGGCGGCAGCACCCGCGCGCGCACCCATCGCACCGTTGTGTCCATTGCCCGGCAAAAGGGCTTGAATGTGGCTGCGCACCTGACCTGCGTTGGCGCTACGCGTGACGAGGTGGATGACGTGGCGCGGTCCTATCTTGACGCCGGAATCACCCATATTGTTGCCTTGCGCGGCGATGCACCCGAGGGCGCCGGGGCGCGCTACCAGCCCAGTGAAAACGGTTATGCCTATGCCAGCGACCTGGTCGCAGGGCTGAAACGCATTGCCGATTTTGAAATTTCCGTGGCCGGTTATCCGGAACTGCATCCGGAATCGCCCGACTGGTCGGCGGAGCTTGAGAATCTCAAGCGCAAGGTGGATGCCGGCGCGGACCGGATCATCACCCAGTTCTGCTTCAGCCCTGACGTGCTGCTGGCCTATATCGAGCGGGTGCGCGCTGCCGGGATCACCCTGCCCATCGTGCCGGGGGTCATGCTGCAGCCCAATTTCACCGGCCTGACCCGCATGGCGAAACTGTGCCGCACGCGCATTCCCGGCTGGATGGCGCGCATGTATGAAGGCCTGGAGGACGACGAGGAAACCCGGCGGCTGCTGGCAGCCAGCATTGCCGCCAATTACTGCGCCCGCCTGCAGCAGGAGGGCTTGTGCAATTTTCATTTCTACACCCTCAACCGCGCCTCCCTGGCCTATGCCACATGCCGGGTGCTGGGCCTGCGCCCGCAAACCCTGGAGAACGCATCATGACCCGCAAGGAGCGCCGCGCCCGGCTGGAGCAACTGGCCAGGGAGCGCATTCTGGTCATTGATGGCGCCATGGGCACTGCCATTCAGGCACTGGGCCTTGATGGCGCCGATTATCATGGCGAGGAATTTGCCGGGTGGCCGACGCCGCTCAAGGGCGACAATGACCTGTTGAACCTGACCAGACCCGAAGCGATCACCGCCATTCACGAAAGCTATCTGGATGCCGGCGCCGACATGATCGAAACCAACACCTTCAACGCCACCGCCATCAGCCAGGCCGATTATGGCCTGCAGGAAGACGCGCCGCGCATTGCCGCGGCCGGAGCGAAGCTGGCGCGTGCGGCCGCCGATGCGTTTGAAGCCAGACACGAGGCGCGCCCGTGCGGGGTCATGGGCGCACTCGGGCCGTTGAGCAAAACCCTGTCGATCTCGCCCAAGGTGGAGGATCCGGGCTATCGCGAGGTGGATTTTGATCAGGTCCACAAGGCCTATTTTGATCAGGCCGAGGCAATGGCGCCCTATGTGGACTTTTTCGCCATCGAAACCGTGTTTGACACCCTCAACGCCAAGGCCGCCATTGCCGCCTGCATGGATGTCAATGCAGGCCTGGATGAGCCGGTGCCGCTGATTCTCTCCGGCACCATTACCGACAATTCCGGGCGCACCCTGACCGGGCAGACCACGGAGGCCTTCTGGACCTCGATCGCCCATGCCCGGCCCTGGGCGGCAGGGCTCAATTGTGCACTGGGCGCGGCCGAACTGCGCCCGTTTGTGGCCGACATGGCCCGTGCTGCCGACTGTCTGGTCATTGCCTATCCCAATGCCGGCCTGCCCAATGCCTTTGGCGAATATGATGAAAGCCCGCAGACCACCGCTGCGCACCTGGGCG
The DNA here is from genome assembly GCA_026993275.1 of Robiginitomaculum sp. Classification (GTDB taxonomy): domain Bacteria; phylum Pseudomonadota; class Alphaproteobacteria; order Caulobacterales; family Maricaulaceae; genus Robiginitomaculum_B. Next base: position 2,276 of record JALWUB010000103.1, read on the forward strand.
AGTGGGCCCGTGACGGCCTGGTCAACATTGTTGGCGGCTGTTGCGGCACCACGCCGGATCATATCCGCGCCATTGTCAAGGCCGTTGAGGGCATCGCCCCGCGTCCCGTTCCCAAACGCCCCAAAGCCTTGCGGCTTTCAGGGCTCGAACCGTTCGAGCTGGCCGGATGACCGTCTCTCTCACCCGGTTTGTCAATATTGGCGAGCGCACCAATGTTTCCGGCTCGGCGCGCTTCAAGCGTCTGATTGTCGAGGGCGATTATGAAGAGGCGCTCTCGGTTGCCCGCCAGCAGATCGACAATGGCGCCCAGATCATCGACGTGAACATGGATGACGGCCTGCTCGATGGCGTCGAGGCGATGACCAAATTCCTGCGCCTGATTGCCACCGAGCCCGACATTGCCCGGGTGCCGGTGATGATCGACAGCTCCAAATGGGAGGTCATCGAGGCCGGGCTGAAATGCGTGCAGGGCAAGGCGGTGGTCAATTCCATCTCCATGAAGGAGGGCGAGGCGGAATTTGTCGCGCGCACGAAAGAGATCATGCGTTATGGCGCTGCCGCCGTGGTCATGGCCTTTGACGAAGAAGGCCAGGCGGACACCGAGGAGCGCAAGGTGCAGATTTGCACCCGCGCCTACAAGCTCATGGTGGATGCAGGCTTTCCGCCTGAAGACATCATCTTCGACCCCAACATTTTTGCCGTTGCCACGGGCCTGCCCGAACACGACAATTATGGCGTCGACTTCATCAACGCCACCCGGCGCATCAAGCAGACCCTGCCTCATGCGCGCGTCTCCGGCGGGCTCTCCAATCTCTCCTTTTCGTTTCGCGGCAATGAGCCGGTGCGCCGGGCCATGCATTCGGTGTTTCTCTATCATGCCATCCGCGCCGGGCTCGACATGGCCATCGTCAATGCCGGGCAACTGGACATCTATGACGATATCGAGCCGGACCTGCGCCAGCGCGCCGAAGACGTCATCCTCAACCGCCGCCCGGATGCGGGCGAGCGGCTGCTGGACGTGGCCGACCGCTATCGCGGCCAGAATGCCGCGGTCGCCAAAAAGACCGATCTGGCATGGCGCGAGGGCGATGTGGCAGCGCGGCTGAAACACGCCCTGATTCACGGTCTCACCGATTTCATCGTCGAGGACACCGAAGAAGCCCGGCAGATGGCCGGCAAGCCGCTGGAGGTCATCGAGGGACCGCTGATGGCGGGCATGAATGCCGTTGGCGAGCTGTTTGGCGCGGGCAAGATGTTCTTGCCGCAAGTGGTCAAGTCGGCGCGGGTGATGAAGGCCGCCGTTGCCCATCTCATCCCCTATCTGGAGGAGGAGAAGAAACGCTCCGGCCTGGAAGGGGTCTCCAACGGCAAGGTCGTGATGGCCACGGTCAAGGGCGATGTCCATGACATCGGCAAGAACATTGTCGGCGTGGTGCTGCAATGCAATGGCTATGACGTCATCGACCTTGGCGTCATGGTTCCGGCAGAAAAGATTCTCGCCGCCGCGAAAGAGAACAATGCCGACATGATTGGCCTGTCCGGGCTGATTACCCCCTCGCTTGACGAAATGGTGCATGTGGCCAGTGAAATGGAGCGTCAGGGCTGGTCCTGCCCGTTGCTGATTGGCGGCGCCACCACCTCGCCCATGCACACGGCAGTGAAGATCGAACCGGCATACGAGCGCGGCCCGACCCTTTATGTGGCCGATGCCTCGCGTGCCGTCGGCGTTGTGCGCACGCTGCTGTCAGAGGAGCACCGCGACGCCCTGATCAAGCAGACCCGCGAGGATTACGAGCGCTTGCGTGTTTCCCATGCCCAGGGGCGCGGCGCCAAGCCGCGGCTGAAACTGGAGCAGGCCCGCGCCCGGGCGCTCAAGCTGGACTGGAGCGATTATACGCCGCCCGTGCCGTCCTTTCTGGGCGTGCAGGTGTTTGATGACTGGGATCTGGGCGATCTGCGCCGCCATATTGACTGGACCCCGTTTCTGGCAAGCTGGGACGTCAAGGGCCGTTATCCGCAAATCCTCGATGATCCGGACAAGGGCGAAGCGGCGCGGACACTGATTGCCGATGGCGAGGCCATGCTCGACAAGATCGTTGCCGAACGCTGGCTGCAGCCGCGCGCCGTGGCTGGCTTCTGGCGCGCCAATGCGCAAGGCGATGACATCATCCTGTGGGAGGGGCAGGACCGCGCGCGCGAATTGGCGCGCCTGCACACCTTGCGCCAGCAAATGCCAAAGGACACCGGCAAGCCCAATGTCGCCTTGGCTGACTTTGTTGCGCCGCTGGATTCAGGGCTTGAGGACTATGTTGGCGGTTTTTGCGTCACCGCCGGGCATGGCGAGGCTGAGCGCTCGGAGCGTTTTGCCCGCGCTGGCGACGACTATTCGGCGATCATGCTCAAGGCCCTGGCCGACCGTCTTGCCGAAGCCCTGGCAGAAAGCCTGCATGCGCGGGTGCGGCGCAAACTCTGGGGCTATGCTCCTGATGAACATCTGACCAATCCGGACCTGATCTCCGAGCGCTATCAGGGCATCCGCCCGGCGCCCGGCTATCCCTCCCAGCCAGACCATACCGAAAAGCGCACCCTGTTTGCGCTTTTGGGCGCGCCGGAGCGCATTGGCGTGCACCTGACCGAAAGCTGCGCCATGACGCCGCCGGCCAGTGTCTCGGGGCTCTATTTCTCGCACCCCAAATCACACTATTTCGCCGTTGGCCGCATTGGCCGCGACCAGGTCGCCGATTATGCGCGGCGCAAGGGCATGGATTTTGACGAGGCGCAAAAATGGCTTTCGCCGATCCTGGCCTATGACCCCAGAAAGACGGTGCAATAGGGTTATCCCTGCTGCGGCAGGGTTGTGATCGTGCTGGACGGATCGGCCGGGCATTGCGCCGCGGCGCCATCATGGCGGTCGGCCAGTTGCGCGGGCGATTGCGGCGTCACTTCGACGGCATCAGCAAAGAGCGCCGCCATTTCACTGAAAACCTGCGCCTGGGCGCCAGCCGTCCTTGCGGCCTGCGCCGCCGCCAGGCGCTTTGGCGCATCAGCGGCCATGCCGCGGTAAATGCAGCGCAAATCGCGCGGTCCGCCGCGTTGATCGATCTGCGCGCTCAGGGCCGCCGAGGCCTTGCTGAAAGCCCTGACCTTTTGCGCAAAGGCACTGCCCGGCCCGAGCTGGCGCGGGGGCGCGAACGGGTGCGCCGTGGCCGACCTGGCAAAGTCTTGCGCTTGCGCCTGCAAGGCCTGGGCCTGCGCCCGCAAGGCGCCAAAGGCATCAAACAGTGCATCGGCCCGCAATGGCGTGGCCAGGATCAGCAGAACCAGAGCCAAAACCATCCGCGGGGCTTGCCTTGATCGCAGGAGCGCGACACAAGGACGTATGACATCAGATCCGACCATCTCTTCGCTTTCCGCTCTGGCGCAGGCGCTGTCAAGCCGCCCGCTGTGCACCTTGTTCCAGGACGACCCAAGACGCATGGACCGTCTTGGCATTGACTGCCCCGGTCTTTATGCCGATTTGTCAAAACAAAAGGTTGACGCGCGCGTGCTCGGCGAGCTTTGCGCCTTTGCAGAGCGGCAAGGCCTGACCGGGTTTTTCAAGGCCATGTCCGAAGGCGAGCCGGTCAATGCCTCCGAAGGCCGCCCGGCGCTGCACATGGCCCTGCGGGCTGCCGGAAAGAATGCCGCCCGGGACGCCATGACCAGCCTTGCAGACCGGCTGCGCGCTGGGGCTGTCACCGGTGTCACCGGCCGGGCCATCCATACCCTGGTGCATATCGGCATTGGCGGCTCGGACCTGGGGCCGCGCCTGCTGGCGGCGGCACTGCACCGCTACCGCCATCCTGGCATCACCTTGCGCTTTGCCGCCAATCTCGATGCCGCCGACATCAATGACGCGCTCTCCGGCTGCGACCCAGAGGCCACCATGATCGTGGTCGTGTCCAAATCATTCCGCACCAGCGAAACCCTGGCCAATGCGCGGGTGGCGCGCGCCTGGCTGGTGCAGCATCTGGGCGAGGCGGCGCCAGCGCGGCAGATGATGGCAATTTCCTCCAATCTTGAGGCCACCCGCGCCTTTGGCATAGACGATGCGCATGTGCTGGCCATGCCCGAAGGGGCTGGCGGGCGCTATTCGCTGTGGTCCGCGGTGGGTGTCAGCGTCATGGCGGCCTTGCGCGGCGGTGCATTCGACGAGTTGCTGGCGGGCGCCGCGGCCATGGATGCGCATGTGCTGGACACGCCGCTTTCGCGCAATGCGCCCCTGCTTTCGGGCCTGATCCAGTTCTGGAACCGCAATTTTCTGGACATGCGTGCCCGCGCCGTCGTGCCCTATGGGGCGCGCCTTGCGCTGTTGCCGCACTATTTGCAGCAACTGATCATGGAATCCAATGGCAAGACGGTGCGCAGCGATGGCCAGCCCGCCGCCTTTGCCGCCTCGCAGGTCATTTTCGGCGCCGAGGGCACCAATGCCCAGCACGCCTTCTTTCAGCAATTGCACCAGGGGCCGGACATGGTGCCGGTGGACTTTATCGGCTTTGTAGAAGACCAGGAGCACAATCCGGCACAGCACACCGGCGTTCTCGCCAACATGCTGGCCCAGGCGCGGGCGCTGATGACCGGCAGGCAACAGGCGCAGATCGAGGCGCAATTGCGCCAAAGCGGTCTTGATGAAGACGCCATTGCGGTGCTGGCGCCGCAAAAGGCGATGCCGGGCGGCAGGCCCTCGACGACACTGCTGATGAAGGCTCTGTCGCCCTTCTCCCTGGGCGCGCTGATTGCCTTTTACGAACACGAAACCGTGGCCCAGGCGGTGTTGTGCGGCATCAACCCGTTTGACCAGTGGGGCGTCGAGCTGGGCAAGTCCGTGGCGCTCAAGGTGCAGGCCCGCCTGCAAGAGGGCAGCACCAGGGGCATGGATGCGTCCACTGCGGCGCTGATCAGGAAAATTGTGAACGTCTCATGAGCAAATCCACCAAATCCTTCCGCCCCAAGGCGCGCCGTCCCAAGGGGTTCGAGGACCGTTATGCGGCCCAGGCCGCGGCAGAAAATGCGCTGATTGCGGCCGCCACGGGCGTTTATGAAGCCCATGGCTTTGCCCCGCTCAGCACACCAGCGCTGGAATATGCCGACGCCCTGGGCAAGTTCCTGCCCGATGAAGAGCGCCCCAATGAAGGCGTGTTCGCCTTTCCCGATGATGACAAGCAATGGCTGGCCCTGCGCTATGACCTGACGGCGCCGCTGGCGCGTTTTGTTGCACAAAACTATGATCAATTGCCCAAGCCCCTGCGCCGCTATGCGGCAGGCCCGGTGTGGCGCAATGAAAAACCCGGGCCCGGCAGGTTTCGCGAATTCATCCAGATCGATGCCGACACGGTGGGCGCGCCGGGTCCGGCGGCAGATGCCGAAATGGTCACGCTCGCCGCCGAGGTCATGGCCGCGGCCGGTTTGCAGCCCAGCGAATATGTCATTCGCATCAACAACCGCAAACTGCTGGACGCGGTGCTGGCGGGCATTGGCGTGCCCGATACCGAGGCGGGGGCGGTGCAGCGGCTGCGCATCCTGCGCGCCATCGACAAGCTTGACCGGCTCGGCGAAGAGGCGGTGGCTCTGCTGCTGGGGCCGGGGCGCAAGGACGCCTCGGGCGATTTCACGAAAGGCGCCGGGCTGGATGCAAAGGGCATTGCCGCAGTG
>JALWUB010000104.1 GCA_026993275.1 Robiginitomaculum sp.
GGCGCCTTGTAGTCATGGCACATGTAAAGCCGGGTCTCGCCGGGCAGGGAGAGGATCTTGCGGATCGAGCGGTACAGCGTGGCCGCATCGCCGCCCGGAAAATCCGCCCGCGCCGTGCCATAGTCCGGCATGAACAGGGTGTCGCCGACAAAAACGTTCTGACCCACATGATAGCTGATGCAGCCCGGCGTGTGCCCCGGCGTCGCCATGACGGCAAAGCGCAGGCGTCCCGCCGCAAAGTGCTCGCCATCCTCGAACAGGTGATCAAACTGGCTGCCATCACAGGAAAAGCCGTCCTTGAGATTGAAAATCCCGGCAAAGGTCTTTTGCACCTGGGTGATGTTCCTGCCGATGCCAGTCTTGCCGCCAAGCTCCGCCTTGAGAAACTGCGCGGCGCTCAGATGGTCCGCATGGGCATGGGTTTCGAGAATCCGGTGCACCTTCAGGCCCTCTGCGCGCACATGGTCAAGAATGCGCTGCGCGGCATCGGTATTGGTGCGCCCGGACACCGGGTCAAACCCCAGCACCGGATCGATGACCACCGCATCCCTGCTCTCCGGATCAGACACCACATAACTGACGGTGCAGGTCGGCTCATCAAAAAACGCGGTAATGACAGGTTCGGCATCCATTGGTCTTTTCCCACAATTTTCTTGGCCTTTTTGCATTCGGCGCGCTAAAAGGCAAAATGTTGACTTGCCATAAAATATGAGTAATTGCTAATATGACAAGCATGGCGCTAGAAGAAATGGAAAAAAACGTTGGCCGGGCCTCGTCCCTGTTGCAGGCGATGAGCAATCCCAAACGCCTGCTGGTGCTGTGCCTGCTGGCCGAGGGCGAGTGCTCTGTGGGCGCGCTGGCCGAACGCGTCGGCCTCAGCCAGTCGGCGCTGTCGCAACACCTGGCGCGGCTGCGCGAGGACGGCTTTGTCAAGACACGGCGCGAGGCGCAGACGGTCTATTACGGCGTCGCGGGCGGCGAGGTGCACGCGGTTCTGGACGCCCTGCACGGCCTGTATTGCCAGCAACCGGCCCGCGGCTAGAGTTACATTCCCCCCATCAAGCCGCAGAAGCGTCCGCAAGCGGCCGCCCCCACAGGCGCAGGCGGCTGATACCGCCATCGGGGATGATGTTCAGGCGCACATGGCTGACCGGCCCGGCGGCAATGCCCTTGGTGAAGTCATGGACCCGGTCCGGACCCAGCTTGTGCTCGCCCAGCAGCACCGGCCAGTCCTGTGCCCCGGCCAGGATTTCATCATCGGTGGTGCCCGGCGCCGCCAGCGTGCCCTGCAGGAAAAACCGGTCCGGGTAATTGCCCTTGAAAAAGGCCGTATCCACAACAACCCGCTCGATCATGCCCGGATGGGCGAGGGCGATCACCGCCCAGTCATGGCCGGGCTCGCGCCGCCGCCGCGTCTCCCAGCCATCGCCCATGTTCGCGCCTGCGCCCGGCGCCAGCATGTTTTCCGGCACGCCAAAATGCGCATCATTGCAGCCAACCGCCCGCGCCCCCAGCTCCAGCGCCGCCAGATTGACCGGCCCGTCCGGCGCCAGCGCCGCCCAGTCGGTGCGGATGTCGCCATAAATGCGCAGGCGCGCTACACCGCCATCGGGATAGATGTTGAGGCGCACATGGGTGAAGACCCCATCGCTCTGCACTTCCACAAAGTGCTGATAATCGCCCTGCAGGGGCATTTTGGGCACCACGTCCACCCAGCCGCTGCGGGGGATGTTTTCATCCGAACGGCAGGCATCAATGGACGCAAACGGCGGGTAATTGCCGGTGAAATGGCGTGTGTCGATCTCGAACCCGGCAAGCGTGCCCGGCTGGCCAAGGCGGACAATGGCCCAGTCATGGCCCGGCGTGCGGCGGCGGCGGCTCTCCCAGCCATCCATCCACTTGCCATGATCGTCATATTTGCCTTCGATGAACACCGGCTCCTCGGGCTTGATCAG
>JALWUB010000105.1 GCA_026993275.1 Robiginitomaculum sp.
TGCCGCACGGGTCAATCATTTTTAGAACGATTCTAAATTTATTTTTTCCAGCCGCTGATTTTCCTCCCCTCCCCCATCCCCAAGGGCATAGACGCACCATGAAGGCCGGCGAACAGACAGCACACCCCAGGCACGGCCATGCGCGCGCCTTCGTCTATGCGACCATCCTCATCGACGCCATCGGCTTTGGCATCATCATTCCGGTCATGCCGAACCTGATCCGCACCCTGACCGGCGGCGATCTCAGTTCGGCGGCGCGTTATGGCGGCCTGTTGATGATGGTGTTTTCCATCGCCCAGTTTTTCTTCGCGCCGGTGCTTGGCAATCTCTCCGACCGCTTTGGCCGCAAACCCATCTTGCTGGCCTCGCTGCTCATTTTTGCCGTGGACTATCTTGTCAGTGCCTTTGCACCGGCCATTGCCTGGCTGTTTGCGGCGCGCCTTGTCTCGGGCATGGCCGCGGCCACCTATTCCACCGCCAATGCGCTTATCGCCGATACCTCCAAAGGTGCCGACAAGGCCAAGGGCTTTGGCATGATTGGCGCCATGTTCGGCATAGGCTTCATCCTGGGCCCGATTCTGGGCGGGTTTCTGGGCGAACTGGGTCCGCGTGCGCCATTTTTTGGTGCCGCCGCCCTGGCCTTCGCCAATTTTGCCATGGGCATGGCGTTTCTGCCCGAAACCCTGCCCCCGGCCGAGCGGCGCGCCTTTGACTGGCGCAAGGCCAATCCGGTGGGTGCACTGGTGGCGCTGCGGGCGCACCGGATCATTCTGGGCCTGGCGGCGGTGCTGTTTCTGCACCAGTTCGCGCACCTGGCACTGGCCAGCACCTGGACCTATGCGGCGATGGAAAAGTTTGGCTGGGGGCCGCGCGAGGTCGGCCTGTCGCTGGGCGTGGCCGGGGTGATGATGGCGGTGGTGCAAGGCGGGCTGGTCGGCCGGGCGATCAAGCGCCTTGGCGCCATACGCGCCGCCAGCCTCGGCCTATTGGGCGGCATCAGCGGTTATCTGGGCTATGCCCTGGCGCCCAATGGTGCCGCCGTGCTGGGCTTTATCGTTGTCGGCTCCATTGCCGGGCTGGCCTATCCCGCCATCATGGGCATCATGTCCGACCATGTGCCCCGGAACGCGCAAGGCGAATTGCAGGGCGGCGTCAGCAGCCTGGTCAGTCTGACGGCCATCTTTTCGCCGCTGATGATGACGCAGATTTTCAGCGTTTTCACATCGCCGGACGCGCCGGTGTATTTTCCTGGCGCTGCGTTTTTCACCGCCGCGCTTCTGGAAATGGCGGCGCTGGCCCTGTTTCTCTGGGTCATGCGCAAGCGCTGAAGGCCGCGATCACGCGCCTGCGCGGCCCGCGGCGGCCTGGCGTCTTGCCTTCCTGTCATTGAGCCAGAACGCCGCCAGCAGGGTCAGCAGCACCAGAAGCTGGGCGCCCAGGCCCTGCCAGGTGGCATGCAGCCCCAGCATGGGGATTTGCGGCACACCCGGCGCCGGCGTGATGTGCAGCCACCCGGCCTCTTGCAGGGCGGCAACGCCCTTGCCCGCCAGCACCACCGCCAGCACCGCCATGAGAATGGCGCTGTAGAGGAAGAACTGGCCAATCGGCAGGCGCTTGCTGTAGGCCAGCAGGCTCCAGCCAATGGCGCCCAGCACCGCCACAGCCGTGCCAAGCCCGGCCGCAATGGCGATGCCATTGCCCTGGCTCCACAAGGCGATCAGGAACAGGATGACCTCGAACACCTCGCGATAGACAACCACGAAAGCGAGCGTGAACAGCACCCAGGCCGATTGCTGCGACAGGGCATGGCTCATCCGGGCGTGAATGTATTTCTGCCAGGCGGCGGCCTGGCTCTTGCCCTGCATCCAGATGCCGACAAACACCAGCACCAGGGCAGCGAATATGGCGCCTATGCCCTCGGTCAGTTCGCGGCTGGCGCCGCTGATGGTGACAAA
>JALWUB010000106.1 GCA_026993275.1 Robiginitomaculum sp.
GCGCGCGAAGAAAAGGCCCGGATGTGATGTTGCCGGTTTGGCATGCCAGCATGGCGCTCCGTTTGATCCCCCAGGAACACTCGGCCTAGCGCGATTTTCTGTGGTTATTATTCTTCTGCGCGTGCGGTCTTGCGCATCCCCGTGTGCACGCATCCTAAAAAACCCCAAGGAAATTGTCACGATTTTTTTTGTGATGCATGATCAGGGCGGCAAAGAACTGCAAGCCCTTCAGATATCAGCACCTTTTTCACCGTCTTTCAGCACCGGCTCCAGATAGAGCCGGGCGACACGCATGAAGTTGGCAGGAATCAATATCAAGCTGCCTGCGGTCACCGCCAAGTGCATATCCGTCTTGGCGGATGCCCGTGTGTTGCCTTGCAAAGGCAAGCCTGAACCGGACTTGAGCAAAGTCTGTCAATTGAGAGAAAACTGGTGAGCCCGACAGGGATCGAACCTGTGACCTACTGATTAAAAGTCAGTTGCTCTACCAACTGAGCTACGGGCCCTGACCAAGGCGCGGAACCTAACAGCACCGGCGCGCGGGTCAACACCTGATCTGTTTTTGCAGGCTTTGCCATTTCATGCGCCGGGCGGTATCGTGCCGGCATGATTCAGGCAAGGACAGCATCATGAAGCCTGCTCGGATCCGGTCCGGCTTTCTGAACGCTTCTCTGTTGGCGGTCTTGCTGCTGGCCAGCGCCTGCGCGCATCACGAAACCACGGCAGCGAAGGTGCAATCCGGTGCGCAATCAAGCAGTCAGACGCGCTCTCCTCTGGCCAGGACCGGACATGCCGTTGCCAGTGCGGGCAAGGCCACCGGCAAAGCCGTTGCGCGCACAGGCAAAGGCGCACCCAATGCCTTGGCGTCGCCGCTGGAGGATCTGAATATCAAGAAACCGGTGCCGCCCGATACACTGGAAAATCTGGGCTATGTCTATACGGTTGACCACCACCTCAATTGCGCCGAAATCGCCCGCCAGGTCGCCATTCTGGATGCAGCCCTGGGTGAGCCGGACACAGACGTCCTGGCGGCAGAACGCATTGTCGAGGACAGCAAAACGGCCAGCACCACGGCGCTGGATGTCATCGGATCGGTGGCCAGATCAATCATTCCGCTGCGCCCCGTGGTGCGCACGGCCACGGGCGCCCGCAAGGCCAGGAAGCATTACAACGAGCGTTTCGACAATGGCCGCAGGCGGCGCGCCTTTCTCAAGGGCTATGGCCTGGCCAAGGGCTGCAAGCCGCCGGCGGCACCATTGCTGACCTCAGTTCCAGGTTGGGGAAAGCCGGAAAAAATTCCGGTCAAGAAGCGCAGCAAGCGCCAAAGCGAACACGCCGTGCCGCGCCGGAAATAAAGCATGAATGCTGGGCTTGGCGCAGCACCGCGCTTGCAGAGCCTTGATTTCTAATCCTCGCCGCCTTCCAGCCATTTGTGCTCCAGCGCCCGCATGCGCGCCGACAGCGAGATCAGAAAGGCGGTGGACCAGCCCAGCAGCAAAAAGCCATTGGCCGATTCAATCGCGGTCAGCAACCGCCAGCGCGGCCCCACCACCAGATCGCCAAAGCCGACGGTGGTGAAAACGCTGGTGGAGAAATACAGGCAGGATTCAAAGGTGCCGAAGAGATCAAGCTCGTAATACAGTGCCGCATAGAGCCAGACCTCCAGCGTATGGATGCCAAACAGGCTCAGAATCACCAGCATGATGGTGGCGCTCGAAGACAAGACGCTGGTCTTGGCGTGTTCCGGCGCGCCCGAGACGCGCATGAGCCAGATCAGCACGGTCAGACCCATCAGGTGGATCAGGGATGTCAGCACCACCATGACCGACGCGATAACCAGATTCTGCGCCAGCATGGCACGCTCCTGTCAACTCAGGGCAATGTCCGGCCAGTATTGCGCCCAGGGCGCGGCCTTTTCGATCTGATAGGCCAGTTCGAA
>JALWUB010000107.1 GCA_026993275.1 Robiginitomaculum sp.
TCATAGGGCGGTGCGCCATCATCCTTGGCATCGGGCGTCACCACCCGGCGCGGGCCGAACACGCCCATATGCAGCCAGACCGAGGCCGAGCCCGGCCCGCCATTGAAGATGAACAATACCGGCCGCTTTCGCGCGTCCTTGATGCCGGTGCGAAAATAGCTGGTCGAGAAAATGCTGGCCTCGGGCGTGCCCTTTTCGTCTTTCAGATAGGTCTCGGCGGCGATCACCTTGTAGGTGACCTTTTGCCCGCCAATGGCCACCTGGCCGGTCTTTTCCACGCGCACCGGCTTGGGGATGGCGGCGGCATCGCTCTTTTGCGTTTTGCCGGCGGCTTTGTCTGCTGCCTGAAGCGGGCTTGCCAGCAGGCCCAGAGCGGCCAGAGCCAGGATTGATTTGCGCACCATGATGCTTTTCCCGTTTTGCAGTTCGGCGAGTTGGGAGGGAAGTGAAGGCCATTTGGCGCGAACGCGCAAGCCATGCGCGCCAACCTGACAGGGATTTAATCTATCTGCCTATCTGCCGTGCCCGCTCTTGCATGCAGGCAGGGGCATTGCCATGTTGGCCGCACTGCCCACAGGGAGAGCCGCCCGCCATGCGCACCGCCACCCCCGCCCTGCCGCCGCTGCACGAGCGCATGGTGCGCATCACCGGGGCTTTCGCCACGGCGCCGCAATTGCACGGGCCGGACATGGCGGCAGCGGCGCAGGCCGGATTCTCCCTCATCCTCAATGCCCGTCCCGATGGCGAAGAGGATGCGGATGAACAGCCGCCGAGCGATAACCTGGCAGAAGCGGCCAGGGCCGCAGGCCTGGCCTATGCCCATATCCCCATTGCCAGCGGCGCCGCCTTTCCCGCGGACAGCCTGCAGGCGGCGGCGCAGGCTTTGGCGCAAGCCGATGGCCCGGTGCTGGGCTTTTGCCTTACCGGGATGCGGGCCTTGCGCCTGTGGGCGCTGGCCAGTGCCCTGTCAGGCCGCATGGGCGCCGATGAACTGATCGCCAGCGCACATGCTGCCGGATTGCCGCTGGAAAACTTCCGCGAGCATCTGGAACGCCTGGCGCGCGGCGAGCCGCCGCTCTATGTCGCCGATGTGGCGGCGATGATGATTTGAGCGCGGGCGCGCCTACATGCGAAACACGCCAAAGCGGGTTTTCTGGCGCGGAAAGGCGCCATCGGCGGCCATGGCCAGGCCGAGCACGCGGCGGGTGTCCGCGGGGGCGATGATACCGTCATCCCACAGCCGTGCCGTGGAATACCAGGGCGAGCCCTCTTCCTCGTACTTTTCGCGGATGGATTGCTCGAACGCGGCCTGATCCGTCTTGCTCCACGTTTCGCCGCGCGCCTTGAGGCCTTCGCGCCGCACCGTGCTCAGCACGCTGGCGGCCTGCTCTCCGCCCATCACCGAAATGCGCGCATTGGGCCACATGAACAGGAATCGCGGATCATAGGCGCGGCCGCACATGCCGTAATTGCCAGCGCCGTAAGAGCCGCCAATGACCACGGTGTATTTGGGCACCTTGGCGCAGGCCACGGCCATCACCATCTTGGCGCCATCCTTGGCAATGCCGCCAGCCTCGGCCTTGCCGCCAACCATGAAGCCGGAAATGTTCTGCAGGAACACCAGGGGCGTATCGCGCTGGCAGCACAGCTCGATGAAATGGGCGGCCTTTTGCGCCGATTCGGAAAACAAAATGCCGTTATTGGCCAAGATGCCCACCGGGCGGCCGTAAAGCCGGGCAAATCCGGTGACCAGGGTTTCGCCATAGAGCCTCTTGAAGTCGTCAAAATCGCTGTCATCGACAATCCGGGCAATGACCTCGCGCACGTCGTAAGCAGCGCGCCCGTCTTTGGGGATGATGCCGTTCAGCTCGTGTGCGTCATAGCGCGGCTCTTGCGGTGCATGGGGCGCGGGCGGCGTGGCCGGGGCGCCCAGATGGCGGATGATGCGCCGCGCCAGGAACAGGGCGTGTTCGTCGTCATTGGCATAATGGTCGGCGACACCGGAGCGGCGCGCATGGACATCGGCTCCGCCCAGGTCCTCGGCCGAGATGACCTCGCCCGTGGCCGCCTTGACCAGCGGCGGTCCGGCCAGGAAGATGGTGCCCTGCTTGCGCACGATGATGGTCTCGTCCGACATTGCCGGCACATAGGCGCCGCCTGCTGTGCACGAGCCCATGACCACGGCGATCTGGGCAATGCCCAGGGACGACATGATCGCCTGGTTGTGGAAAATGCGGCCAAAATGCTCCCGGTCGGGAAACACCTCCGCCTGGTGTGGCAGGTTGGCGCCGCCTGAGTCTACCAGATACAGGCATGGCAGGCGGTTCTCCAGCGCGATGGTTTGCGCCCGCACATGCTTTTTCACCGTCATCGGGTAATAGGTGCCGCCCTTTATGGTGGCATCATTGGCGATGATCATGACTTCGCGGCCCTCAATGCGGCCAATGCCGCAAATCAGCCCGGCGCCATGAATGCCGCCGCCATAAAGGCCGTTGGCGGCCAGCGCCGACAGCTCCAGAAACGGCGAGCCCGGGTCCAGCACATGCTCCACCCGCTGCCGGGGCAGCAGTTTGCCGCGCGCCAGGTGTTTCTCGCGCGCCCGCTGCGGCCCGCCCAGCGCCGCCTCGGCCGTGTCTTCCGCCAGGCGGTCCAGCAAGGCCTGCATGGCCCTGGCATTGGCGGCAAAGGTCTTGCTTTGGGTGTCAATGCTGGTGGAAAGGGTGGTCATGACAGCGTTCCTTGAACAGATGGCTGGTCCCTGCGCCTTTGCTCCATCGCATGCGCCGTGCATTATGAAAAGCCCAGGGTCAACCGCTCGTGTGAGCATGATAGGAGTCGCCCATGTCTGACACCCCCTTTTCGCTTGAACGGGACGGGGCCATTGCCCGGCTCACGCTCAGCCGCCCGCACAAGCGCAACGCCATGAATGCGCGCTTTTGGCGCGACCTGCCCCTGCTGGTGCAGGAATTGTCGCGGGAGGGCACGGTCCGCGCGCTTGTGATCGATGCGCAAGGGCCGCATTTTACCGCCGGGCTGGACCTGGCGCTGTTTGCCGATATGCAGGGCAGCACCGGCACGCCCGCCGGGCGCGAGGCCTTCACCCACAGGCTGGCGCACATGCAGGGCGCCTTTGATGCGCTGGAGCAGGCACGCTTTCCGGTCATTGCCGCCATTCAGGGCGGCTGTATTGGCGGCGGTGTCGACATGGTCTGCGCCTGCGACGTGCGCCTGGCGGCGCAGGATGCGTTCTTCCGCATCGAGGAGATCAATATTGGCATGATGGCGGATCTCGGCACCCTGCAGCGCCTCCCCAAGCTGCTGCCCGCCGGTGTGGTGCGCGAACTGGCCTATGGCGGCCGCACCCTGGATGCGGCGCGCGCCCATGCCCTGGGCTTTGTCAATGCCGTCCATGACAGTCCGGAAGCCCTGCTGGAGGGCGCGCTGGCACTGGCGCAGGAGATCGCGCAAAAACCGCCGCTGGCCGTGGCTGCCTCAAAGGACTGCCTCAATCATGCGCGCGATCATGGCGTGGCCGAATCGCTGCGCTACATGCGCGCCGTGCAGGCGGGCGTGTTTGCCCCGGACGATATCATGGCAGCGCTGCAGGCGCGCGCCAGGGGCGAGGCGCCGCATTATGATGACCTGGATCCGCTGCCCTGATGGCGAAGATTGTGGTCCGCAAGGCCTTTTGCCCGCAAGGGGAAAGGATTAGATTAAGGACCTGCCTGGGAGGCACGGGCCTGCCAGCAAAAGGATGAGACATGGCGGATTCCCGCGGCATGATCGGCGCCGAAGACCTGGCCAAAATCGCCATTTTGGCGGATGCGCCCAAGGGCGCACTCAAGGCCGCCGCGAAAAAGGTCGAATGGTTCTCCCTGCCCGGCGGCCGCGCCCTGTTCAAGCCGGGAGAGCCCGCCGACAGCATCTATTTTCTGCGCTCAGGCGTGCTTGGCGCATTCCGCCGCGGCGCCGATGGCAAGATGGACTTCATCGGCCATATCCGCGCGGGCGAACCGGTGGGCGAAATGGCGTTTCTGGGCGGCGCACCGCACACGGCGGCGGTGTTCGCCATGCGCGATTCCGAGATCGTGCGGCTGCCGCGCGATGCCTTTGACCGCCTCATCAAGCGCTATCCCACCCTGATGCGCGCGCTTGCACAAATGATGGTGGCGCGCATGCGCCTGCCGCGCCGCAACACCCCCGGCGGTCCCAGCGAGCCCAAGGTGTTTGCGCTGCTGGCAACCTCGCCAACGATAAACTGCCAGCACATTGCCGGGCAGCTTGCCGAGGCCCTGGGGCATTTGGGGCGCAGCTCCGTGATTGTCGGGCCGGAGGCCGAAGACAGCACCAGTGAATGGTTCGACCAGCTTGAGCAGGAGCATGACATCGTGCTGCTGCACACCCCGGTGGCGGACACCCACTGGTTTCACCTGTGCCTGCGCCAGGCCGACCGGCTTTGGGTGCTGGCGCGGCCCGATGCCCGCCCTTCCGAGCCGCTCTTGCCGCCGGACCGCTCGCCCGCGCGCATGTTCCGCCTGGTGGACGTGATCCTGATGCACGATGTCGGCGACCGGGTGGTTTCCGATGGCCGTGACTGGAAACGCGCCGCCCGGGCCGAACGCGTGTTTCACTGGCACCGGGGCTGCAAGGCCGACCTGGAGCGCATCGCCCGCACCGCCGCCGGGCGCTCGGTCGGCCTGGTGCTGTCCGGCGGCGGCGCCCGCGCCTATGCCCATATCGGTGTCATCCGCGCCCTGCACGAGGCCGGAATCAGCATTGATTTTGCCGGGGGCACCTCCATGGGGGCCATCGTTGCGGCCGGTTTGGCACTGGGCTGGAATGATGACGAGATGGAGCGCAACATCTGCCAGGCCTTTGTGTATTCCAACCCGCTTGACGACTACACCCTGCCCGTGGTGGCGCTGACCAAGGGCCGCAAGGTCGATGAGCGGCTCTTGCGGTTTTTCCAGGACACCCTGATCGAGAACCTGCGCATTCCCTATTTTTGCGTTTCCAGCAATCTGGAAAACGGCAGGGCCGCCATTCATTATGATGGTCTGCTGCGCACGGCCCTGCGCGCCTCCATCGCCCTGCCGGGAATCCTGCCGCCCGTCGTCCTGGATGGCGCCGTGCATGTCGATGGCGCCGTGGCCAACAATTTTCCCGTTGATGTCATGGGCAATTTTCACCGCGGCATGACCATTGGCGTCGACGTGGCGCGCCAGAGGGGGCTGAACGCAAAAGACTTCATCCACCCGCCCGGCTTTTTTGGCTGGGTGCTGCGCCATGGTTTTCACGAAGCCCCGCCAATCGCCAGCCTGCTGATGCGCTCGGGCACGATCAGCCAGGGCACGCATGAGGACTCATCCCGGCAAAACGCCGACATTCTCATCCTGCCCGATGTCGAGGACGTGGAATTGCGTGACTGGAAAGCCTATGAAATTGCTGCCGAAGCCGGCTATCGCAGCATGGTCGAGGCCTTGCAGAATGGCGTGCTGGAACGGCTGACATCGGGCTAGGATCTAGGGTCTGAACCCAATTGGATTACACAATTGACGTTTGACAGGAAAGTGCAAGATGCCAGCAAAGGCGACGAAGGACAGGTTACGCCCTATTCAAGGAGCGTTTGCGCCGCAGATTGGGCTTTCCTGTCCAACAGAGTTGGGCAATCCAATTGGGCTCGGGTTTTAATGAGTCCCAACCTTAAGGGAAGTTCTAAGCAAAGACGCAGTCTATACAACTGCGTATGAAAACGATCATGGGTTGTCATTCATGCAATCACTGCCGATAGAAAGACAAACGCTTGCAGCCGTATTGCTGCGGCTTGGGGGGCAAGCCGAAGCGGCTGCGAGATTATGCCGCCAGCACATCGATTCCGGTCAAGACTCGGCAGAATGGCAGATGAATCTTGCGCTTGCGCTTGCAGACATGGGCGCAGACAAGAAAGACCTGTTCAGTCTCTTGACCAAGATTCTGGAGGAAAACGCGGGCAATCCCCGCGCCTGCAGCCGCTTTGCCCTGTGTGTTCCAGACTATGTCCGCCGGGAGGAGGCCCTGGTCAAACTTGAGCAGGCCTGCGCTCATGCAGGTGATGATCCAGGAACCGTGCTTGAAATTGCTGCGTCTTATCTTTGGCTGCAACAATACAAAAATGCGATTCCATATCTGGTTAAAGCCCAGAGGCTATTGCCAGAGAGCGGTGTTGTTGCCGCCTTGCTGGCCCAGGCGCGCCTGATGACTGGTCAGTTAGAAGACGCGCTGGCCTGTGCACGAATGGCCTGGCGTATAGATCCAGGCACCATGCATGCCGCCAAATGGCTCTTGCCGCTGGCCATCTGCAATCAGGCCCAGCAAGACGCCCAGCAATGCCTGTCCTGGTTTTCCAGCCTTGACACTGACAGGGCGGCCGAACTGATCATCCACTGGGCTCAGACTCTGGAAGATTTGCGCTGCTTTCCGCAAGCGGCAACAATTTTCAGGTCGCTGCAAGAAGCCAGGCCACACAGTTTTTATGCGAATGCCAGATATGGAGAGCTGCTCCTGAAGGCTTACCAGCCGCTGGAGGCCAGGCAGGCCCTGCAACAGGCTTTGTTGGCAAAGCCTGACGATGCCGGCGTTCTGGCGGCCTTGGCCAGATGTCACATCCAGCTGGGCGATTTGGAGGAGGCCAAGGCCTGCTTGCGCAAAAGCATTGAAGCAAACCCGGTCCAGATACCCGCCTATGTGTTGCTGAGCGACCTGGATGCGTCCGCCCTTGACGGCGCTTCAGTGCAGAATTTGCAAACTGCGGTCAATACCGAAACCGGCGATCGCGAAGCCAGGGCTTCAGGCCTGCTGGCATTGGCCCGTCATGATGAAGCACGACGGCTTTATGACGGGGCCTTTGACAAGATGGTTAAGGCCAACATTTTTCTGAAAACATGTTATCAAGAACGGGGTCACGGCTATGATCCGGCAGCAATAAGGCAAGAGGTAAAGTCTATAAAGACGTGTTTTAACGCTGAGATCATGCAGCGCCTGAAGTGGAAGGGAAGGGATGCAGAAACACGCGTTTTCATACTCGGCATGCCAAGGTCCGGCACGACCTTAACAGAGCAAATGCTGTCGTGCCATTCGCGCATTGCCGGTTTGGGGGAGAACGACATTTTGCGCATGTTTTGGGTGCAAATCCGTGCAGCGCTCAAACGCGGTGAAAGCGCTGAGGCATACATAGGCGCGCATATTGACGAATGGCGCAGCATATACCAGCAGAGCATGCCGGCCCCAGATACCAGAGCAGATGTTCTGATTGATAAACTGCCTCTCAATTTTTGGCATATTGGCCTTGTTTCCATATTGTTCCCAACAGCAAAAATCATTTATGCCAAACGCTGCCCTCAGGACGTCTGCCTCTCCATTTTCCGCTTGCGCTTTCCCTACGCCTTCTCGTTCGCCAATGATCTGGATGACATTGCCGATTATTACTGCCAGCACAGGGACATCATGGCGCACTGGCAACAGCACAGCCCCTTGGATATTCTGGAAAGCCGGTATGAGACTCTGGTTGCTTCTCCAGAGGAGCATGGCCGCCTGCTCACCGATTTCATTGGCGTCGACTGGGAGCCGGCATGTCTGGATTTTCATAAAAGCCAAAGAGAGGTTTTTACCTTGAGCGGAACGCAGGTCCGGCGGCCAATCTATCACTCGGCCGCACAGCGCTGGAAACGGTACGCGCACAGATTGCCTTCGTCCGTTCTGAACCTGGGATAACCAGGGGCTCTGCCCTGTGGCGCGCCTCGACCATGTTCCAGCCTCGTGTTTTGAAAAATGGCAAAACCGGCACGCTGCTGAAAAAAACCACCCGGGGCGCGGCAAATCGTCCTGCAAAGATGATTGCCAAGGGCCGCGCACGGTTCTAGCTTCGCGCAACA
>JALWUB010000108.1 GCA_026993275.1 Robiginitomaculum sp.
CGCTGATTGAGCTCAAGGCGCGCTTTGACGAGGAAACCAATCTCAATCTGGCCCGCGCCCTGGAGCGCGCCGGGGTGCAGGTGGTGTATGGCTTCATCGACTGGAAGACCCACGCCAAGATTAGCCTTGTGGTGCGCCGCGAAGGCGAAAAACTGCGCACCTATACCCATTTTGGCACCGGCAATTACCACCCGCTGACGGCGAAGATCTACACCGACCTGTCGCTGTTTACCGCCGATCCGGCCTATGGCCGCGATGCCGTGCGGGTGTTCAACTATGTCACCGGCTATGCCCGGCCGGAAAAGCTGGAGCGGCTGGCGCTGTCGCCGCTGGATTGCAAGACGACCTTGTTGCGGCTGATTGCCGCCGAGGCGGAGAATGCGGCTGCGGGCAAGCCCAGCGGCATCTGGGCGAAGCTCAATGCGCTGGTCGATGCCGATGTCATTGATGCGCTCTATGCCGCCTCCCAGGCCGGGGTGCCGATTGATCTGGTGATCCGGGGAATCTGCTGCTTGCGCCCCGGCGTGCCTGGATTGTCCGAAAACATCCGGGTCAAAAGCATTATTGGCCGTTTTCTGGAGCATTCGCGCATTGCCTGCTTTGCCAATGGCCAGCCGCTGCCATCGAGCGCGGCGCGGGTCTATATCTCTTCGGCGGACTGGATGCCGCGCAATCTGGAGCGCCGCGTGGAGGTGCTGTGCCCGGTGCAGAATCCGACCGTGCACCGCCAGGTGCTGAACCAGATCATGGTCGCCAATCTGAAGGACCAGGCGCAAAGCTGGACCATGAATGCCGATGGCACATTCGATCGCGTTGACGTGTCGGGCATCGCGCATCCGTTCAGCGCCCACACCTATTTCATGACCAATCCGTCGCTTTCGGGAAGAGGCAGCGCCCTGAAGCATGACCAGCCGTCCCTGCCGTCCGGACAGGGCCGCTGACCATGGCCGCGGCGAAACCGGGGCATGGCCTGGTGGACAAGGCGGTTATTGACGTGGGCTCCAACTCGGTGCGCCTGGTGGTGTTCCGCACCCGCGAAACCTTCTTTCAGCCGGTGTTCAACGAAAAGGTGCTGGCCGGGCTGGGCCGAGGGGTGGAGCAAGGCGGCGTGCTCAACCCGCAAGGGGTGGAGATGGCGCTGGCGGCGCTGCACCGCTACAAGCGCATTCTCAAGGCGCGCGGGGTCGGCAATGTGCTGGCCGTGGCCACGGCGGCGGTGCGCCAGGCCGGGGATGGCCCGGCCTTCATCGAAAAGGTGCGGCGGCGTACCGGGCTTGACATTGAGGTGATTTCCGGCAGCACCGAGGCGCGGCTGTCGGCACTGGGGGTGATTGCGGGCACGCCCGATGCGCGCGGCGTCGTGGGTGACCTTGGCGGCTCGTCCCTGGAACTGGTGCCCGTTGCCAGGGGGCGGGTGCGCAAGGGCGTCTCCCTGCCGCTGGGGCCGTTGGCCATGCGCGCTGGCGAGGGCATGGACCGGGCTGTCCTGGGCGCGCGCATCGATGCGGCGCTGGACGGGGCCGCCAAACAGTTCAGCAAGGCCGATGGCGGCAGTTTTTACGCCGTTGGCGGTGCCTGGCGCTCGCTGGCCTTGGTCAATATGGCGCTGCGCGGCCATCCCTTGCGGGTGCTGCACAACTACACCATCAGCCGCGACGAGGCGTTTGCACTGGTGCATCTGGTGCAGGCGCAGCGCCCGGATTCGCTGGGCAATGTGCCGGGCCTGTCGTCGCGCCGCGCGCCGCTGCTGCCCTATGCGGCGCTGCTTCTTGAACGCATCTTGCAGCGCCAGTTCTTTGAAAACGTGACCATTTCCGCCTATGGCCTGCGCGAGGGCCTGCTGTATGACCAGCTCGATTCGCGCGCCCGCGCGGTGCATCCGGTGCTTGCCGGGGTCAAGGCGCTGGCCCAGCAAAACTGGTCCAGCCCGCGTTTTGGCGCGCAGGCGCAGCGCTGGATCGAGCCGGTGCGCGGCGTCCTGGGGGCACCGTTTGGCGGCAAGCGCTCGGCGCTGCTGGCGGCGGCGGCCTGCCGCCTTGCCGATATCGGTGCCCGTCTGCACCCGGACCACCGCGCCGAGATTGCCTTTGACCTGGTGCTCTATGCTCCCTTTGCCGGGCTTTCCCATGCTGAGCGCGCGGCCCTGGCCTTGTGCATTTTTCACCGCTATGCGGGCACGCAGAAACGCCCGCGCGCCGGATTGCTGGACCAGCTTCTGGGGGCGGAGGAAAAACGCTGGGCACTGGGCCTGGGCATGAGCCTGCGCTGTGCCGCCGCCGTCTCCGGCCGCACCGCCAGGCTGCTGAAGCGCACCCGGGTCCGGATTGAAGACGGCACGCTGTTGCTTGAAGCGCGCGACGACACCCGGGAATTGCTCACCGCCCGCGCGCAAAAACGCTTGCAGGGCATGGCCGCCGCCTTGGGGCTTGCCGTGCAAGACGCAAAGGCGGGGCAGGGGGTCGGCTGAGCCCGGTCCGCTCAGGCGGGTTTGAAATCGGGCACATAAAAGCGCAAGTATTCGATCCATTCCCGGGGCAGTTCGATATCGAAATAGGCCCCGGCAAGAATGGGCAGGATGAAGGCGGAGACGAGGGCGCCGCCAATGGCAAAGGCCAGGGCCGTGTCATTGCCCAGCCGCTCATGCCCGGCATCCAGCAGCCAGTAGCGTATGCCAATGCCCGCATGCACCATGACGGCCCACACCCCCAGAAAGTAATAGGGGAAGAAGTAATAGGTGTAGGGCGGGCCGCTCATCACCGATGCGGGCCAGAAGAAATTGGTTTCCAGGCCAAAATACAGGCGCGCCATGCCCAGGGAAAACAGGTGCTGTGCCATGAACACGAAAAAGAACCCGCCCGAGAGCACCTGCGCCCACGCCACCAGCCCCCGGGGGCGCCCCTGGCGCAAGGTGCGGACCAGCAGCACCATGCCGGTCAGCAATTGCAGGCTGATGGAGGCCAGCACAATCGGCTCGGTAACCGGATTGCGGTAAACAAGCCGCAAGGCTTTCTGGACGGCGTTATAGGTTTCGATGCCGAAAATGCCGCTGACATGGGTCGCCAGGTGCATGAACAGGAACAGCACCAGGATCACGGCATTGACCTTGTGAAACGTCCGCCAGGCCTGTTGCTGCAGGGCCGGGGACTGGCGGGCAGGGGCCGAACTGATCATGACAGGGCAGTCTCCATCCATGCTGTTGCTTTTTTCACTTGTGCCGCGGGGGTTTCGGCAAGGCCCATGGCCTGAATCTCGCGCAGGGACACCCTGGCCAGTTCCGCCCGCCAGGCCTTTTCCGCCTTCCACATGGCGCGGGCGATGCCACAGGGCCTGCGATAGGCCGTGGCCGGCGCGCCGCTGGGGCCGCGGCGGCGGATTTCCGTGCAGGAAAAACAGGGCGAACGCCCCTCTATGGCCTCGACAATGTCCAGAAGGCTGATCTCCCTGGCCGGTCTTGCGAGCGCATAGCCGCCGCGGGGGCCCTTGCGGGCGATGACAATGCCGGCATTGGACAGGCGCTGGAGATGTTTCGCCAGATAGGCCAGGGGCAGATCGAAGAACTCGGCCAGCTTGCGTGTGGGCAGGGCCGCCCTGGGCGGCACTGCGGCCAGCAGCGCACAGGCGTGTATGGCCCATTCGACGCCTTCGCTCAGTTTCATGATCCCGGCCTCCATATGCGGATGAAAACTATCCATATATAAACGGATGAAATTTGTCCATAACAGAATCTGCAAAATCTGAAGGGGGTGGCTGGGGTGTCTCTTGTCCCTGCCGGGGAGGGGCTCTGAAGCGCGCTTGCTTCGTGGCTTCATCCTGGGCTTGTCGAAGAATGAAGTGTTGACTTCACCTCCTTTCCGCCAAATCAAGCCTGCACATACACAACCCCGTCAACGTCATTCCGGCCCCGGATGGTGGTCCGGGGCAGGCTGCGGCCGGAATCCATCTTGAGGCATCAAAATGGACGCCAGCCAGCCTGCCCTTGCGAAAGCGAGGGCCGGGGTGATGGAGGCGGCGCATCAGTCTTGCCCCAAAATTCCCGGCAAATTGAGCCCCTTCTCGCGGGCGCATTGCAGGGCTTCTTCATAGCCCGCGTCGGCGTGGCGCATGACGCCGGTGGCGGGATCGTTCCACAGCACCCGGCGCAGGCGGGCTTCGGCTTCCTTTGTGCCGTCGGCGGTGACAACGAGGCCAGAGTGTTGCGAATAGCCGATGCCGACACCGCCGCCATGGTGCATGCTCACCCAGGTGGCCCCGGACGCCACGGCCAGCATGCCGTTGAGCAGGGGCCAGTCGGCGACGGCGTCGGAGCCGTCTTGCATGCCCTCGGTTTCGCGATTGGGGCTGGCCACGGAGCCCGCGTCGAGATGGTCGCGGCCAATGACCACCGGGGCGCTGAGTTCGCCAGAGGCCACCATGTCATTGAAGGCGACGCCGAGCCGGTCGCGATCGCCCAGGCCAACCCAGCAAATGCGGCTGGGCAGGCCCTGAAAATGGATTTTCTCACGTGCCATGTCGAGCCAGGTGTGCAAGTGCGGATTGTCGGGGATCAGTTCCTTGACCCTGGCGTCGGTCTTGTAAATGTCTTCCGGGTCGCCCGACAGCGCCGCCCAGCGGAACGGGCCGATGCCGCGGCAGAACAGCGGCCGGATATAGGCGGGCACGAAGCCCGGAAAATCGAACGCCCGGGCGCAGCCCGCATCATGGGCCATCTGGCGGATATTGTTGCCGTAATCAAAGACCGGAATGCCCTGGTCATGAAAGGCCAGCATGGCCTCGACCTGCTCGCGCATGCTGTCCATGGCGGCGCGCTCGACGGCGCGCGGATCGCGCTTGCGCCGCTCTTCCCATTCGGCAAGGCTCCAGCCTTTGGGCAGATAGCCATTCAAGGGATCATGGGCGCTGGTCTGGTCGGTCACCGCATCGGGGCGCACGCCGCGGCGCACCAGTTCGGGGAAAACTTCGGCGGCATTGCCCAGCAGGCCCACCGAAACCGGGGTCTTGCTGGTCTGGATGATCTCCAGCGCTTCATCCAGGCTATCCGTGCTGCGGTCAAGATAGCCGGTTTGCAGGCGCATCTCGATGCGCGAGGGCTGGCACTCCACCGCCAGCATGGAAGCCCCGGCCATGGTCGCCGCCAGCGGCTGGGCTCCGCCCATGCCGCCAAGGCCGCCGGTGAGGATCCATTTGCCGGACAAATCGCCGCCATAATGCTGGCGGCCCATTTCCACGAAGGTCTCATAGGTGCCCTGCACAATGCCCTGGCTGCCAATATAGATCCACGAGCCCGCGGTCATCTGGCCATACATCATCAGGCCCTTGCGATCGAGTTCGTGAAAATGCTCCCAGTCGGCCCATTTGCCGACCAGATTCGAATTGGCGATGAGCACGCGCGGCGCGTCCTTGTGGGTGCGAAACACGCCCACCGGCTTGCCCGACTGGATCAGCAGGGTTTCGTCGTCTTCCAGTTCGCGCAGCGCCGCAACGATGCGGTCATAGCTGGGCCAGTCCCGCGCCGCCCGGCCAATGCCGCCATACACCACCAGTTCCTGCGGCTTTTCCGCCACGGCGGCATCGAGATTGTTCATCAGCATGCGCAAGGGCGCTTCGGTGAGCCAGCTTTTGGCAGCAATCGTGGTGCCCGTTGGCGCCTTGATGGAACGGGCATTGTCGCGGCGCTGGTTCATGGCTGGACCCTGTCTTGTTGCGAAGACCCTGACTTTGCCTGATTCTGGCCGTGAAGTCTTGCCGGGCGGGCATGGCTGCACGGCATTGCCCGCGCCAGGGCGCTTGACCTTGGGACATGCAGGCGCAAGCATGGGCGTGCATTGTTCAGAGGCCGCCGGCGCAGGCCGGGGCCCTGCCGGAGCGTTGCCATGAAACAGACGGCCGGGCATTTCGACACGGTGATCATCGGCTCCGGCTTTTCCGGCCTGCTGGCGGCAATCGGCCTGCAAAAACGAAAACTGGGCCGTTTCGTCATTCTGGAGCGGGCCGAAGAGCTGGGCGGCACCTGGCAGCAAAATTCCTATCCCGGCGCCGAGGTGGACATTCCGACGGGGCTCTATTCGTTTTCCTTCGTGCCCTGGCCCTTCACCAGAAAATACGCCCCGCAAAGCGAATTGCTGGCTTATACCAACCATGTCATCAGCAAGTTTGGCCTGCGCCAGCACGCCCGCACCGGCCAGAATGTCACCCGGCTGGCTTATAATGATGCCGAAGGGCGATGGCATGTCGAGACGGCGGCAGGCGATCGCTATAGCGCCCGCTTTGTCATTGATGCCAGCGGCGTGCTCGCCAACCCGAAAGTGCCGCACATCAAGGGCGCGGAAAGCTTCACGGGCGCGCAGTTTCATACCGCCATGTGGGATCACGCCGTGCCCATCGAAGGCAAGCGCGTCGGCGTCATCGGCACCGGCTGTTCCGGGGTGCAGGTGGTGTCCGCCATTGCCGGCAAGGCGGCGCATTTGAGCGTGTTCATGCGCACGCCCGAATGGATCATTCCGCGTGCCGGGCGCCGCTACAGCGCCCTTGAGCGCCATGCCCTGACCCTGCCCGGGATTCGCCACATCAACCGCTTCATCACGTTTTGCGTGCACGAGGCGCGCTTTATCGGCTTTCGCCGCTATCCCTGGGCGGCGGGAATCGCCCGCTTCGTCAAGGGATTTTACCGGCGCAACCTGGCGAAGAACCTTGCAAAATACATCAAGGACGCGGAGTTGCGCCGCCACATGATGCCCGATTACGAGCTTGGCAGCCGCCGCGTCATCCCCAACAACACCTATCTGCCGGCGCTGGCCCGGGACAATGTGCAGGTGGACATCAGCGGCATAGACCAGATCACACCCGCCGGCATCCGCACGAAGGACGGCACGGAGCATGCGCTCGATGTCATCGTCTATGCCACCGGCTTCTATGCCTATTCCGACCGCAAGAACCTGCTGCCGTTTGATGTGTTTGGCCGCGGCGGACGTCATCTGAACCGGGAATGGGAGGCGCAGATTGTCTCCTACAAGGGCATTACGATTTCCGGTTATCCCAATTATTTCAAGATCAACGGCCCCAATACCGGCACCGGGCACAGCTCGCAGATTTCCTATATGGAAGCCATGGTCAATTATGCGCTCCAGGCCATTGAGGCGGTCAGGCGCGATGAGCGCATCAAGGCCATCGAGCCCAGAGCCGACGTGCAGGCGCGCTATGTGGCGCAGGTGCAAAAGGCGCTGCGCTCAACGGTCTGGCAGACTGGCGGCAGCCCCTCCTTTTACCGCAGCGGCAGGACCGGGGTGGTCACCGCCCTGTCGCCAGAATCGGTGACTCATTTCATTGCGTCGCGCAAAAAATTTCATCTGGAAGAGTATCAGGTGTTAAGTTGAGAGGCCCGCTCGTCCGGCCGTTTTCAGCGCCGCCAGCCCCTCCGCGACGCTGATCACCGGTTCATAGCCGAGTTCGCGCCGGGCCTTTTCGATATTGATGGTGCCCTCGCGGCGCATCATGCCGGCGGAAATGCGGGTCAGCGGCGGCTCGCCCGGCAGGGACAGGGTGCGCCAGGTGCTTTCCAGAACAAAGGCCAGTGCCCCGGCGAGCCAGCCCGGCACCGCCTTGTCCGGCGGGGTGACGCCTTGGGTTTGCACCAGGGCGGTGAAAAAATCGCGCAAACTGCGGGTGCCGTCATCGGTGATGAAATAGGCTTCGCCGCCTTTGCCTTTTTCAAGCGCGAGCGCGATGCCGTGCACCAGATTGTCAATATGGGTGGTGCTGGTCAGCGCCTTGCCGCCATCGACCCACATGAACCGCCCGGCCTCGATCATCTGCAGCACAATGGGCAAAATGGTCTTGTCGCCCGGCCCCCAGACCATGCGCGGACGCACCGATATGGTGCGAAAGCCAGGCGCATTGGCGGC
>JALWUB010000109.1 GCA_026993275.1 Robiginitomaculum sp.
GCCCTTCGGAACGGCCAATCCAGTTGGCCTGCATGGCGCGGACCTTTTCCGGCCAGTGCTTCAGGGTCTGCAGGCCATCCAGAAGCTCTTGCGCATAGGCGGTGATCCTGAAAAACCACTGGGTCAGTTCGCGGCTTTCGACCAGTGCGCCGGAGCGCCAGCCGCGGCCGTCTATGACCTGTTCATTGGCCAGCACCGTCTGGTCCACCGGGTCCCAATTGACCTTGGAGGACTTGCGATAGACCAGGCCGGCCTTCCAGAAGGCGAGAAAGATCTTTTGCTGCTGGCCATAATATTCCGGATCGCAGGTGGCAAATTCGCGGCTCCAGTCAAGCCCGAGGCCGAGCGCCTGCAATTGCTTGCGCATGGCGGCAATGTTGTTGTAGGTCCATGTTTTCGGATGGATCTTGTTGGCCATGGCGGCATTTTCCGCGGGCATGCCGAAGCCGTCCCAGCCCATGGGATGGAGCACATTGTCGCCCTTGGCGAGGCGGTAGCGGGCGACGGCGTCGCCCATGGCGTAATTGCGCACATGGCCCATGTGGATCCGGCCCGAAGGATAGGGAAACATTTCCAGCACATAGGTCTTGCGGCCCCGGTCCCCATCCATGTGCGCGGCAAAGGTGCCGTTTTCCTGCCACACGCGCTGCCATTTCTTCTCGCTTGCGGCGTGATCATACTTTGTCATTGTGCATCCGTATCTTCAAACGCGGCAGCCAGGGGGTTCCGGCTCTAGCCCAGGGTCGAAACCTTTAACTCCCGGGCCCGGGTCAGGATGGCGTTTTCGATCTGCACCTCGGTGTCCGGATCGACATCGGCATCGCGCCAGTGGCCGTTCTTGTCGAGAACCTGGCGGAAAACCGACACCTTGATGGCGTCGGCGCGCAGGCGCGTATCGAGAATATAGATGGTGGCCTTGAAGCGCTCGTTCGGAGAGGCTTCCTCGCTGTGCCAGCCGGTAATGATGACGCCGCCATAGGGATCGGCGGAAACCAGCGGCATGAATTCGATGGTTTCCAGCGCCGCGCGCCACAGAAAGCTGTTCACGCCGACACTGGAGGCGGTCCTGGATTTTCCGAAAACCCCATGCTTGCCGCCGCGCGGATGCTTCTTGCCCAGTCCGATGGCGGAACAGGACACCAGAGCCAGAACGGCAAGACAGGAAATGGCAATGCGAACGCCAGAGCGCATGAAGGGTCTCCATATGGAACAAGGCCGGCCAGCGGGAACGCTGTCAAGGCGCGTGTATACCATGTTGGCGGCAAGACGCCAGAGCGGCAATACAGAAGGCCGCCGGATCGGCAAAGCGCGCGAAAAAAGCCATGCAAAACCCATTGTTGCCCGCAGGACACAGGTTGAGACAAGCCGCCGCACATGCCGATTTTCCGCTTGACCCCATTCATGGCGTCGTTCAAGAAAACTGGCGGCGACCGGGGGAACGGGGCCGTTTGCGACCGGCCGCAGCTTCGACCATTGCCTTGGCGCGTGTGCAGCCGGGGGAGGCGGTGGCGCTGCGGCCGGCCCGCATCAGGGGACCAGGCCCGGGCATCACATCGTGACGGCCCGGCCAGATTGCGGAGCAAAGCTTGAAAGACGCCATTTTTAACCCAAATTTGGCAAAGAGGCATTAGACTGCGCGCAGAAAGTGTGATTAGCTGCGGGTGGACGCAGAAAGGACATGGCAGGGCATGAAGCGCTTGCACTCCATATTGGCCGCAATCCTGACGGCAACGGCCCTGGCTGGGTTGGCCGGGCCTGTTGCGGCGGATGACGCGGCGGGCATTGCCAGGGAAGCCGCCGCGGCGCCGCCCTGGAACCGCGCCTTCACGGTGCGCGATGAAACGCGCAAGGAATCCAGCCCGGCCGCCTTTTCGCACACGCAGAGCATAGACATTCCCGCCAGCGGCAAATGGGGCGTGGCGCTGAACTTTG
>JALWUB010000110.1 GCA_026993275.1 Robiginitomaculum sp.
AGCAAATACGCTAAAACGGATAGACCTGCCGGCCGGCGGCGAATGTCATCGCCACGCGGCCCTGCAGACGGCGCCCGTCATAAGGCGTGTTCTTGGACTTGGAATGCAGTTTTTGCGCATCGCAGACCCAGGGCGCGCCATCATCGAACAGCACCAGATCCGCCGGAGCCCCGGCCGCAATGCGCCCGGCGTCAAGGCCAAGCAGGGCCGCGGGCCCGTGGGTGAGCGCCCGCAGCACGGCCATGAGCGGCACGTCGTCATTGTGCACCAGCGACAAGGCCCCCGCGAGCAACAGCTCCAGGCCCACGGCACCGGGCGCGCTTTGTGCAAACGGCAGGCGCTTTTCCTCGGCCGGACGCGGATCATGGCCGGAAACCAGCGCATCAATGACGCCATCGGCCAGGCCCTGGACCAGCGCCCTGCGGTCCTCCTCGGTGCGCAGGGGCGGGCTGAGGCGCGCAAAGGTGCGGTAATCGCCCACGTCCAGTTCATTCAGGGTAAGGTGGTAGATGCTGGCCGAACAGGACACCGGCACGCCGCGCCCCTTGGCCCGGCGCACCGCCTCCAGCGCCGCCGCCGTGGACAACTGGTCGATCATCAGGCGCGCGCCGCTGGCTTCGGCCAGGGCAATGTCGCGCTCCACCATGATGCGTTCGGCAACCGCGGGAATGCCGGGCAGGCCCAGCCTGTCGGCATAATCGCCACTGTTCATGACGCCGCTGGCGCCAAGGTCCGGCGCCACGGGCCGCGCCGCCACCAGCACATCCATACCACGCGCATAGAGCAGTGCATTGCGCATCAGCGCCGCATTGGCAATGGCGCCATCGCCCGTGCTGAACAGCACTGCCCCGGCCGCTTTCATCAGCCCGATCTCGGCCAGGGCTTCGCCCTTCAGGCCGCGGCTGAGCCCCCCGGCAGGCAGAATATGCACCGGGGCGCGGGTGCGCCCGCGCCGCAGGATGAAATCCACCAGCGCCGGATCATCAATGGCCGGATCGCTTTGCGGCGACACCACCAGGGTGGTGACCCCGCCCGCCGCGGCGGCACGGCCCGCCGAGCGCAGGCTTTCGCGCTGTTCGGCGCCAGGCTCGCCGGTCTTGACCATCACGTCCACCAGCCCCGGCGCGGCCACCAGCCCCGCCGCATCAATGCGCCTGGCACCGTCAGCCTCAAGCGCCGTGCCAAGGGCGGCAATGCGGCCATCGGCGATGAGAATATCGGTGACGCCATCATGGCCGCTGGCCGGATCAACCAGGCGCGCGCCGCTGATCAGGATTGGCTCACGGCCACTCATGCGCGCGCCTCCGCCAGCATGGCCAGCACCGCCATGCGCATGGCCACGCCGGCCTCGACCTGGGCCGTGACCAGGCTGATGGCCGGGTCATCGGCAATCTCGGAATCGATCTCGAAGCCGCGATTCATCGGCCCCGGATGCATCACCAGCGCCCCGGGCCGCGCATGGGCGAGCTTGGCCCGGTCCAGCCCGTAAAAGCGAAAATACTCGCGCGTGGACGGCACGCAGGCCGTGCCCATGCGCTCGCGCTGCAGACGCAGCACCATGACCACGTCACAGCCCTCCAGCGCCGCCTCCATGCCGTGAAAAATCTCCACGCCCCAATGGCGGGCACTGCCCGGCAACAGCGTTGGCGGTGCGCACAGGCGCACCTCGGCGCCCAGCAGGGTCAGCAGGATGATGTCCGAGCGGGCCACGCGGCTGTGCGCTACATCGCCGCAAATGGCGATGCGGCAACCGGACAGATCGCCAAGGCGGGCGCGCAGGGTGAACGCATCCAGCAGCGCCTGGGTCGGATGTTCATGGGCGCCGTCCCCGGCATTGATGACGGCACAGCTGACCTTCTGGCTCAGCAGCGCGGCCGCGCCGGCAGCACTGTGGCGCACCACCAGCAGGTCCGGGTGCATGGC
>JALWUB010000111.1 GCA_026993275.1 Robiginitomaculum sp.
CGGTGATATAGCTGGCATCGGCGCTGGCCAGAAAGGCGGCAATGGCGGCAATCTCGTCCGGGTCGGCGATATGGCCCAGCGGCGTGCGCGAGAGGATCTTGCGCCGGGCCTCCGGATTGTCGGCCACGGACTTGAGCACATCGGTATTGACCGAGCCCGGGCCAATGGCATTGACGCGGATGCCATGCGGCGCCAGCGCCAGCGCCATCGCCTTGGTGAGCTGGTTCAGGCCGCCCTTTGAGGTGACATAGGCCGTCTGCTCGGCAATGGCGACAACCGCATTGACCGACGACATGTTGACTATGGCATAGCGGCGCAAGGCCTCGCTGGTACGCTCCTCACCGGCCTCGATCTGCGCCACCATCTGCCGGGCCGCTTCACGGGCGGTCAGAAAGGCGCCGCGCAAATTGACCCCCAGCACCGCGTCGAAATCCTCGAGACTCAGGTCAAGGATATTGCCGGCGCGCACCATGCCGGCATTGTTGATCAGCACATCAACCCGGCCAAAGGCCGAGCGGGTTTCGGCAAACAAATTGCGCACCGACAGCGGCTCGGCGACATCGCACTCGACAAAGAGCGCCCTGCCCTCCGCCGCGCCCAGGTCCTCTGCCGCCTGGCGGCCAGCCTCGCCATCGATATCGGCCAGCACGAGCTGGCATTTCTGCGCGGCAAAACGCCGGGCGCACGCCAGGCCGATGCCTTTTGATGCGCCTGTGACAATGACGACCCTCTGGCCGGCCATGGGCACGATCCTTGTTCATGGTGCAGGCGCACAGCGCCCCTGCTGACGCCAGCAGGTAAACAGCACGGCGGCAAAAATCAATGGCGCTGGCGGACTGCCTTCAGCCGGCTCAGCGCTGCCGGAGAGAGAGAATCTCCTCCTTGAGCTTGAGCTTTTGTTTTTTCAAGGCAGAAACATGCAGTGGATCATGGGCCGGATGCTGAAGTTCTTTTTGGATTTTTGCTTCCAGATCAGAGTGTCGAATTCCCAGTTCGCGAATGCGCGCATCCACAGCCATTGGCTCCTCCATCTTGAGATGACATGCCATCATGCCATATTCGCATCATGCCATGTTTGCGCCGGGCCGTCACCTCACATCTTGCCCGATGATGAAAGAAATCTTGCGCAAGGCCATGCAATGGGCGCATAATACCGGTGTTCACGCCGCCCGTTTGCTGTTGGCCGGACGGGCGCCGAGAAGGAGGGGCATGGATGCAATTCAATGGCGACGAGGCCTTGCGGGCCCGCCTTGTGCAGCTTTGCGAAGAACACCGAGACCTTGATGACGCCATCAGTGCCCTGATTGAGGCCAGAGCGCAGGACCAGCTCAAGATCGCGCGCCTGAAAAAACGCAAACTGGCCCTCAAGGACCAGATTCACCGCCTCGAAATCCAGCTCACACCGGATATCATTGCCTGAGCTGGCGCAAGCAGACTCGGCCAGATCCGAGATCATGGCCGCCAGAATGAACACAAACCATTACCATGAAGACTTCAGGGATGAAATGGCGCGAGTGACGGGACTCGAACCCGCGACCTCCGGCGTGACAGGCCGGCACTCTAACCAGCTGAGCTACACCCGCGCATTTCAACCGCTTCGCCAGCGTTGGCAAAGCAGGGCCGTCAGATACGGTGCGCCGGGGGCGGCGTCAAGAAGGGGGGCGCAGCAAAGCCGCACAATCATCACCCGCCATGCCGGTCAGACACAAATCACATGGCGGGATACGGGCAAGAGGGAAGCTTCATAAGCCAAAAGACAGGCCAGCCAAGCAGCGGAGCTTGCCGCCGCAGCAGCGCACTGAACGCGCTCAAGCAGCGAGGCTTGCCGTCGCGATAGCGCACTTAAGATGGTGGGCGGTGAGAGGCTCGAACTCCCGACATCCACGGTGTAAACGTGGCGCTCTCCCAACT
>JALWUB010000112.1 GCA_026993275.1 Robiginitomaculum sp.
ATTCGCCTTCATAGGACAGCGCATAGCCGCGCGGCAGATCGAGGTCTTTCAGCGCTGCCGCGACATTGGCATGCAGGTGCAACAGGTCGATCCCGGCGCGATAGCCGAGCACGTCGATGGTCGGCAGCAGCCGCTCATGGCTCTGCATGGCCGGGGCGAAGCTCAGTTTTGTCTGCGCCAGGGCGGCCAGCGGCACGCTCTGGCCGTTCTTGAGCATGATCGGCAGGGCCGCGAGCGATTCCGCGCTTGAGCGCTGATCCGGCAAGAAGCGCACCCAGACCGGAATCGCGGTCTGCCCCGGCACCCGCAAGCTGCCGCCGGAAATGCCCTTGACCGCCATTGCCACCTGCGCCGCCACATCGCGGGCGGTGACGCCGTAAAGCCGCGCCTTGACCGGGTCCACGGCGATATTGAGACGCCGCGCATGGCCCTGCCAGCTGCGCTCGACCCCGGTCAGGCCCTTGACCGTGCCAAGGCGGCGCAGCACCTCGTCGCCAAGCCGGTCCAGCACCAGCGGGTCCGGCCCGGTGACCATCACGTCCACGGTGGCGCGGATGGAGGACAGCGGCGTTGCGCCAAACTCGACGACATTGGCATAGAGAAGCCCCGGAATGTGCGCCAGCCGTTCGCGCAGACCGGCCTCGATGTCGTAAATGGTGCGGTTGCGGGCAAAGCGGTTGACCAGATTGATGGTCATGCTGCCCTTTTGCAGCACCTGGTCGGCGCCCATGGACTTGACCCCCGGCTCGGCGCCGATCACCGTCGAAGTGTTGAGAATCCACTGGTGCGGCACCTCGTCATCCAGCGTCTTTTCGATGCGCCTGGCCAGCGCGGTCATGCCCGGCGCATCGGTATCGGGATCGGCCTCGAAACTGATTTTCATGACGCCGGTATCCATCAGCGGCATCAGTACCCGCCCGAGCGTGCGCATCTGTGCCAGCGACACCACGAACACCAGCGCAAACAGGCCCAGCACCAGCCAGGGCCGGTTCATGGCGCGGCCCACCAGGGCGATGTAGAACTGCCGCACCGGCTCGGTGAAATAGCGCGCAAAGGGCCGCAGCAGCCAGCCCAGCGGGTCGCGGCGCTCCGGATGCAGAAGATGCGGCACCAGCAGCGGGATGATGGTCACCGACACCAGCAGGCTGGCGGCCAGGGCAATCGACAGCGTCACCGAAATCGGCCGCAGCACGGTTTGCACGAAACCGCCGACAAACATGATCGGAATCAGCACGGCAATGGTGGTCATCGTTCCCGAGGCATCGGCGCGCAGGATTTCCGACGTGCCATTGAGCGCCGCGGTAAAACCGGTTTCGCCCTTTTCGCGCATGCGCCGTTCAATGTTCTCGATGACCACGATGGCGTCATCGGCAAGCAGGCCAACGGCAATGATGATGGCGGTCAGGGTGACCATGTCGAACTCATAGCCAATCAGCTTGAGCGCCAGGAAGGTCATCAGATAGGTGAACGGGATGGACAGGGCGGTGATGAAGGCGGCGCGGCTGTTGCCCAGAAACAGCAGAATGACGAACAGCGTCATGATGACCGAATCGCGCAGGGCCGACAGCATGTTGTCCACGGTCAGGGTGATCAGCCGCTCCTGGGTGTCGGCAATGCCGATGTGCAGCATCGGAAAGGCGGCACGCAGGCCCGGCAGGGCCCGGTTCAGCGCCTTGATGGTGGCGTCGGTATTGCCCATTTCGCTGCGCAGCACCGCCACCGCGACCGCATTCTTGCCATTGCCGCGAAACCGCGAGGTCGGCTCGGCCACGCCCCAGTGCACATCGGCGATGTCACGGACGCGGACATGGCGCCCGCCCGGCAGCGGCACCAGCACCTCGGCAAGGTCATCGGGAAACCCCGCCAGCCGTTTCACCGTCAGCAGCAGCCGCAAGCCATCGCGGTGCACGAAACCGGCGGGAAAGGACAGGTTGGAGCGGTCCAGGGCCGCCGCCACCTGGGCTGGCGAGAGCCCGAACGCTTCCAGCGCATTGCGGTCCAGGTCGATGGCAACCTGGCGCACATCGCCGCCAAACACCTCGGCCTCGGCAATGCCGTCCAGGCGCAGCAGGGCGTCGCGCAGGGGATTGGCGGCCAGGCGGCGCACCTGCGCCAGGTCAAGGTCATAGCCCTTGGCCGCGGTCACCGAAAGCACCACGGCGGGGCGCGCCGCCTCGGTGATCTTGAACACCAGAGGCTGGCGCACCGCAGGCGGCAGCAGCGAGGTCACCCGCGACAATTCGGTGGTCACCCGGGTCGCCGCATCGTCGATCTTGGTGCCGTAATTGAACTCGACCCGCACCGCGGCGACTTCATCGCGCGAGACCGAGGTCACCCGGCGCACCCCGTCTATGGCGTCCAGGCGGATTTCCACCGGGTGGGTGACCTCGCGGGCAACGTCGTCGGAGGCGGCGCTCGGCCATTGCAGCACGACGCTGACCTGCGGGCGGCTGACATCGGGAAACAGGTTGAACGGCATGGAAAAATAGCTGAACAGCCCGGCCAGCGCCAGCAGCACATAAATGGCAATGATGGCGTGAAACTGATTGAGAACCCATTTCATTGGCCGGCATCTCCGGCCAGGGCAATGTCAACCGGATCGCCCTCCTTGAGGCGCAGCAGCACATGCTCGTCGCCCAGCGCCACCCGGTCGCCGGGCTTGACCGGCCCGGTTATGGCAATGCCGGCATCGGTGCGCCCGGCAATGCGCACCGGCACGGGGTGCACGGTTGCATAGGCCTCGCCGTCCTGCTGGCGCAGCACCAGCACCTTGCCCCGTTGCGGGTCCGGCGTGGAAATCAGCGCCGCGCGCGGCACCACCAGGGCATTGTCATAGGCCTGCAGCACCACCCGCGACGGCACCCGGGCGCCGCTGGGCAGGCCAAAGGGGATATGGTCCATGTCGGCTTCGGCGCTGCCCATGGAGAGCGGATCGAGGGCGGGAAACA
The DNA here is from genome assembly GCA_026993275.1 of Robiginitomaculum sp. GTDB lineage: Bacteria > Pseudomonadota > Alphaproteobacteria > Caulobacterales > Maricaulaceae > Robiginitomaculum_B. Next base: position 2,949 of record JALWUB010000112.1, read on the forward strand.
CCCGCGATATGATGGCCCGCTCGCGGCGTCCGCCAGAGGTCATGACGATGACACTGCCCGGGTGCAGCTGGACGAGGATGTTTTGCGGCACGGTGACGCGCACCTTGGCGCCCTGATCGACAGTGAGTTGATAGACCGGCTTGCCGGGGCTGGCCAGATCGCCCGGCTCCTGCAGGCGTTTGGCAATGCGCCCATTGGCGCGGGCGGTGATGACGCCATAGGCGAGGCGGGTTTGCAGGGCGCGGATCTGGCCCTTGAGCTGATTGATGCGGGCGCGGGCGCTTTGCACCGCCGCTTGCAGCCGGTCCACCTGCTCCGGCGTGGCAAAGCCCTTGGGCAGCAGCGCCTTTTGCCGCGCCAGTTCCTTGCTCTGCAGGGCGTTCTGCGCCTGCGCCGCCTTCAGGCTGGCGCGCAGGGCCGCCAGCTGGTTTTGCATTTCCGTGGTGTCGATCCTGACCAGCAGATCCCCGGCCTTGACCGGCTGGCCCTCGCGCGGCCCCATCTTAACAATGACGCCCGAGATTTGCGGTGTCACCGTTACCGCCGTGCTGGTGCTCAAGGTCGCCAGCACCGGAAAGCCGCGCACCAGATCGCCGCGTTGCACCAGCGCACTGCGCAGCGCCCACGGGTGGCTGACCGGCGGCGCATAGGCCTTCAATTGGCGCACCCGGTGCACATGCAAGGCAGCGCCAGCCAGTGCCAGCACCCCGAGGATGACGAAAACACCGCGCCAGCCGTGCCGGCTTCCTGTCTTGTTCTTCATGGAAAATGTCCTGTTCAGCCCATCAGCACAGCTGCGCCGGAATGAGGCCCTGATATTGCGGCGGCCCATGACCATGCACAAGGCAGTGCGCCAGTATGCCGCGCTTTGCGCGCCTTTTGCAAATACACTCCATGCGCTCAATCCTTGAGCGCGCGCGGCACACAGACGTTTATTCGCCGGGATGTTGCGGCAATGGCGGCGCGGTTTTGCGGACGATCGGCTGATAGGTTTTCAGCTCGTCCATGACCTCGCCCAGAGCCCCCTCAAGCTGGGTATCACGCCCCTTGTTCCAGGCCAGCGGGTCCAGTGGGATACGAATATCCGGGGCCACGCCCTTGTTCTCGATATCCCATTTGCCTTCCGGGGTGAAAAAGCGGAAAAACGGAACGGTCAGAAAACCGCCATCAATCAGCGGCGGATTGGCTGAGATCCCGATCAGCCCGCCCCAGGTGCGGGTGCCAATGAGTTTGCCCAGACCGGCATAGCGGAACGCATAGGGCATATAGTCTCCGCCTGAGCCCGCATCCTGGTCAATCATCATCACCTTGGGGCCATAAACGGCACCGCCGGGGGTGTTGTAGATCAGGCCGTCGCGGTCTTTCCAGCTGGAAAGATATTTGCGCCGCAATACGTCAATGATGTAGTTGGCCGCCTGGCCGCCGCCATTGGACCGCTCGTCAAACACCATGGCATCGCGATCGCTCTGGGCAAACATCATGCGGTTGAAATACGCATAGCCTGCGCCTGCGGTGTTGGGCAGATAGACATAGCCGACGCGGCCGCCGCTGTGCTCGTCAACCCATTTGCGATTGCCCTCAAGCCAGGCCCAGTGACGCAACCGCCCTTCAGAACTGACCGGTTCGACAATGACGTCGCGGGCCTCTTTTTCTGCACCGCTGGAACTGATGCGCAGGCTGATCTGGCTGCCGCTTGTGCCTTCCAGACGTTCAAAAATATTGTCGGACGGGCCCAGCGGAATGCCGTTTATGGCCAGAATATAATCGCCTTCGTGCACACCCAGGCCCGGCGCCGCCAACGGCGCCTTCAGGAACGGGTTCCAGTGTTCGCCGGTAAAGATTGTCTTGATCCGGTAATGGCCGTTTTCAATGCGCAGATTCGCGCCCAGAAGGCCGCTCTTGAGCGGTTTGCCATGATAGGTGTCCCCGCCGCCAGTGCGGTTGTGCCCGACCTGCATTTCCCCGATCATTTCACGCAAGAGCGCGCTCAAGTCCTCGCGCCGTCCCACATGGGCCAGCAAGGGCGCATAGCGGTCGTGAATGCCTTTCCAGTCCAGGCCGTGCATGTTGGGCGCATAGAAAAAATCGCGCTCCATGCGCCAGGTTTCCTCGAAAATCTGCCGCCATTCGTGGCGCGGGTCGATCAAGGCGCGCACATCGGCCGTCTTCAGCGGCTCGGCCTTGAATTTTTCTCCGGTTTTGGCCGTCAGAATGGCCTTGCCAGTGGTGCGGACAATCACATGGCTGCCATCGGCGCTGATGTCATAAGCGTCAACGTCATGGGTCAGGACAGTGGTTTTTTTCTTTTCAAAATCAAAACGCTTGAGCGCGTCTGCGGCTTGCGGGTTCTTGCCTTGCGGCTCGCGGCTGACCCCAGGCTGGACACGCTCGACAAAATAAAGCGCGCCCTTGGCGGACACCCGCAAGGTATCATAATTGCGCTCGGCCAGGGGCAAGGCCACAATGCGCTGGCCAATTCCTTCAAGATCAACTTTCGTGACCACGGGCTTGTTCTGCTCAGGCTTGTCCCCGCCTGATTGTGCCGCAGCCTCGTCCTTGTCCTGTTTGGCCTCTTCATCACCGGTCTTGGGCAAGAGCGGCGAAGTGCCGTCGGCGCTGAGCACCAGGGCATAGATGCCGGCGCGATAGGGGCGCTCCTGCGAGGACATGTCCAGGCCGGTTTGCACCGGGCCGGAATTGGTCGACGCGGTGAAATAGAGATATTTGCCATCGCGGCTGAACACCGGCGAGCCGGTGTCGCTCATATCATCCGAAACCCGTGTGGAGCGGCCGCTGGCGAAATTGTACAGCATCAGGTCGGCCAGGAAATTGGGCTCTTCCAGGGTGTAGGCCAGCCAGGCGCCATCCGGCGAGGTTGCGGTGCTATATCCGGCGCGGCGGGCATTGGTGGCAATCCTGGTGTGCGTGCCGTTCTCCAGGTCCAGTGCAAAGAGATGGAGATGATTGTCCTGGTAAATGATGTGGCGGCCATCTCCGCCCCATTCCAGCAGAGTATAGAATGTGTGTGCGCCCTTGGGGCCAAGTGCAAGACGCTGCGGCGGTTTCTCACCGCGCTGGTCGCGCAGCACCAGATGATAGTCTCCGCCGGCATCATCAATCCAGGCTATGCGCCCGCCCTTGGGCGACCACAGGGCGCCAAACTCGCGCACCCCGTCCGTATGGCTCAGATTGCGGGTCGATCCGTCCTTGAGGGGCACCGTGAACACCTCCCCGCGTGCGGTCAGCAGCGCCCGCTTGGCGCTGGGGGAAAGGCCGAAGCTTTCCACCTGCTTGCTCAGGTCCTTCCACTGCGGACGCACCTGCGGCAAGTCCGGATGAATGGAGACTTTGATTTCATGCACCGCATCATCACTGGTGTTCAGCATGAACAGCCGGCCGCCAGCCTCATAAACAATGCTGGCACCGTCGGTTCCGGCCCAGCGCGCATCCCATGGCGAGGAATGGGTATGCTGGACAATGGCCTTGCTCGCCGGATCATAGCTGAAAAGGTTGAGCGCCGTATTGTCACGATCCGAAATGAACCAGATCTTGCCGCCTATCCACATGGGATTGAGATCATTGACCCGGTCTCCGGGAATCCTGGTGACGTGCTTTTGGGCCTTGTCCATGATGGTGATGGACGGCGAGGCCCCGCCCCGGTACAGGCGCCAGCCCGATGATCCGCCATAAAGCGCATTATAGGCCGGCATGCCGTCAATATAGGCCAGGGCCGAGCCATCGGGAGACCAGCTTCCGGCAAAAAACCGCGCCTGCATCTGCTTGACCGGCAAGCCGCCATCCAGGCCAATTGTATAGAGCTGGTAAGAGCGCCCGAACTTGTTTTCACGGCGCGAGGCAAACATGACGGCACTGCCGTCAGCAGTCCAGCCGCTGACAATATCCCGGCCAGGATGAAAGGTCAGCCGCTTGGGCTGGCCGCCCGCCGTGTCCACCACATACACATCGGTGTTGTTGTCATAATTGGCACTGAAAGCAATCTTGCTGCCATCGGGGGAGAACTTGGCAAACCCTTCATCCGCAGGATGCGCCGTCAGGCGTCTGGGATTGCCGCCATCACGGTCTGCCACCCAGATGTCACCGGCGTAAACAAAGGCAATATGGTCCTTGGAAAGGTCAGGCTGGCGCAAAAGCAGTGTCTGGCCGCCCGCCAGGGCCGACGAGGCCAGGCCTGCAAGGGCAAAGCCCCAAATGGCGCGCAGGCGCGCAGAAAACGTATGCATGATGGTCATGGCCCACCCCCTGGAAACTGACTGCCGGCAATTTTCTTTTGCCAGGACAGTATAGCAGTGATGTACCCTGCGCCAGTTACAAAACCGAAAGCTGCCGTGCGGTCTGTGCGCTTCAGAATCATTTTGCGCAAAGGTGACTTTTTGCGCCGGCGGCGTTACACCTCCGTCCCGTTTTGTTGAAGGAGTGACCCCCAATGCCCGTTTTGCCGATGCTGCGCACCCTGTTTGTGATGCTCGCCCTTGCCCTGCCCGGGGCGGCGCTGGCCAGGGACAAGGCCGACCTGGTCGTCTATGGCGATTATGTGCTCAGCATGAAAGCGGGCGCGGGCGTGCTCAAGGATGGCGCCGTGGCCGTGCGCGATGGTGCCATTCTCGCCGTCGGGCCGCGGGCGCAGATTGATGCGCAATACAGCGCCAAAAGCCGCATTTCCGGCCAGAACCGGGTGCTGATGCCGGGGCTGATCAATGGCCACACCCATGCAGCCATGGTGCTGTTTCGCGGCATGGCCGACGACAAGGCGCTGATCGACTGGCTGCAACACTACATCTTCCCCATGGAAGGCAGGTTCGTCGATCCGGACTTCATCCGCGCCGGGGCGCAACTGGCGT
>JALWUB010000113.1 GCA_026993275.1 Robiginitomaculum sp.
GTGCGCCGCCGCAAGGGGGTTGCCAATCCCTGGGGCGAGGGCGCAACGACGCTGGAATGGACCGTGTCTTCACCGCCGCCATTCCACACCTTTGAAAAACTGCCGGTCATCACCACCTGACCGCATCCATCGCAGCCGTCTGGCCATTGCGGCCAGGCGGCCAGGCATGAGCTGAGCATGGCCCTGACAGACACATCCCCTGCCCCGCTGGCGGCAATTTCGCTGGCCGAGCCGCGCGACTATGTCCTGCTGATGAAGCCGCGGGTGATGTCGCTGGTGGTGTTCACCGCCCTGGCCGGTCTGATTGCCGCGCCGGCAAGCATGAATCCGGTGCTGGCGCTGGTGTCCATCCTCGCCATTGCGCTGGGTGCGGGTGCTGCCGGTGTACTGAACATGTGGTATGATGCGGACATTGACGCGCAAATGCGCCGCACCCGCCTGCGCCCCATTCCCATGGGGCGGGTGCAGGCCCATGCCGCGGCCGCCTTTGGCCTGGTCATGGCCGTCATGGCTGTCGTCACCCTGGGCGCCGCCTCCAACTCTCTGGCCGCGGGCCTGCTGGCGTTCACGATCTTTTTCTATGCGGTCATCTACACCATGGTGCTGAAGCGCCGCACGCCGCACAATATCGTCATTGGCGGCGCCGCCGGGGCGTTTCCGCCCATGATCGGCTGGGTTGCCGCCACCGGGCAGTTCGACATCAACGCGCTGCTGCTGTTCGGCATCATCTTCTTGTGGACACCGCCGCATTTCTGGGCGCTGGCGCTCTACAAGGCCGGTGATTACGAAAAGGCCGGCGTGCCCATGCTGCCCGTGGTCGCGGGACCGCGGGCCACACGGCGGCAGATCATGCTCTATGCCCTGGCGCTGGCGGCCCTCTCCCTGGTGCCGGTTCTGACCGGCCTTGGCGGCCTGCTTTATGCCCTTGCCGCCAGCCTTCTGGGCCTCGCCTTCCTGGGCCTGTCCGTGCGCGTCTGGCGCAGCCGGGCCGGGGAAAGCAAGACCGTGGTCGAGGCGGAAGGCGCCGCGCTTTATGCCGTGCGCCGGGGCGACAAGGCGGCGCGGGACCTGTTCGGCTTTTCCATTCTGTATCTGTTCGCCCTGTTTGCCGTCTTGCTGGCCGAACACGGGCTGGGCCTCTACATGGCCGTGCCGGGAGTGCCCGCATGAGCGAGAAAAAACTGGAATATGTCCGCCTGAGCGAGGAACAAGAGGCGGCGCGGCGCAAGCGCAACATTGCCATCGGCCTGGGGCTGGGGTTTCTCTGCGTGCTCGCCTTTCTCGTCACCATCATTCGTCTGCATCAGAACATCAATGCCGCAATCTCCTGACAAATCAAAGCGCAATACGCGATTCCTCATCGGCTTTGGCGTGCTCGCCATCGCCATGGTCGGGGCCGCCTATGCCTCGGTGCCGCTCTACAACATCTTTTGCAAGGTGACCGGCTATGGCGGCACCACGCGAACCGCCACCAAGGGCGCCGGCAAGGTGCTGGACCGCATGGTCACGGTGCGGTTTGACGCCTCCACCGCGCGCGGCCTGGACTGGGACTTCAAACCGCTGCAATTGCAGCAAAAAATCCATATTGGCGAAAACAGCCTGGCGCGCTTTCGCGCCGTCAACCGCTCGGACCATGCCATTACCGGCCAGGCCAGTTATAACATCACGCCGCAAAAGGCCGGGGCCTATTTCGTCAAGCTGCAATGCTTCTGCTTTACCGAACAGACCCTGCAACCCGGCGAGAGCGCCGACATGCCGGTGATCTATTTCGTCTCGCCCGACATTGCCGACGAGCCGAATCTGGATGATGTCAAGACCATCACCCTGTCCTACACGTTTTTCGAAAAAGACAAGCCAAAGACCGCTTCACGGGACAAACCATCCAGCGCAAGGGGCCTGCACTAATCA
>JALWUB010000114.1 GCA_026993275.1 Robiginitomaculum sp.
CGGACCTGGTCATCAATATCGGCAATGGTGCTGTAGACGATCGGCGTCTTCTGCCCCGGATCCATCCGGGCGGCCGCACGCACCTCGACCCAGCGCCAGTCACCGGCATCGGTGCGGAACCGGTAGCGGCGCACAAGCGAGTCCGTTGTTTTTGCGTGGGTGCAAAAGCTTTTCCAGGCGTCGCCAATGTCCTCGGGGTGCACCCGGTCTTTCCACATCTGCACCGACATGCGGCCCGGCACCGGCTCCATGCCGATAATGGCGGCCGTATCGGCCGAAAACGAGATCATGTGCTTGGCCAGATCGACCTCGATAAAGCCGATCCTGGCGGCATTGAGAAACATTTTCTGGCGCCGCCGCAAGCAGCGCATTTCGCTTTCATCGCGCACCACCCCAACCAGGGCAACGACTTCGCCTTTGGCATTGCATTCGGGCTGAAGGGCCACCAGGGCTTCGCGGCGCGAGCCGTCATCGCGGTAAAAGGTGATGTCGACCTCGCCCGGCTGGCCGTCCTGGCGGCACTGTTTTCCGACCTTGCGGATCTTGTCCAGTTCGGCCTCGGGCAGCAATTCCATCAGCCGCGCCGTCATGCTCTCGTCAGCCGCAAGGCCAAACAGCGCATAGCAATTGTCCGAGCAGATCAGCTCTTCGGTTGCAAAGTCATAGCGCCAGGCGCCGGTGCCGCCAATGCGTTCGGCCTGGGCCAGCAGGCCATTGCTGCCAAACCAGCGCAATTCCGGACTGCCCGGATTGATCGGCGTTGAGACAAAGACATAGTGGGTCAGCTTTCCGCCATCGTCAAACTGGCCGGTGACCAGACAGCGCACGGCAAAGGGCGTGCCGTCCTTGCGCCGGAAGCGGCTGGCGAACAGGCCGGGCTCCCCGGTCTTGGCCGAGCGCATGGCCCGGTGCATGGACTGCATGTCGGTCTCGCCGCTGAGCATGGTGTCATCAGGGCGCGCGCCGATCAGTTCGGCGCGGCTGTAGCCGGTCAGTTTGGCATTGGCTTCGTTGCAGGCGGTGATCACCAGGCCCCGGCTGGTGATCCTGGCGGCCATGACGGCAACGCCGCACTGGTCAAGCAGGCTCTCTTCAAGGCTGTCATGGCTGGTTTGCGGCATTCACTCACCCCGGGCTTGTGACCGCCTTTCTACAGGCTTTAGCTTTCCATCGGGTTATCAGTTAGCCTTTCCAGGGTGTTACCAGGGCCGCGGGAGCGGTCTGGCGGCGCAGGATTCCGGCTTCAGGCGCCAGCGGAAAATTGCGGCGGCGGGCGCTTGACCCATGGCCGTGTATCGGTCAGCATCGGCGGCAAAACAGGGCGCTGCGGCATGCGCCCCAGGGGAGAAGGCAATGGCAGCACCGGTGGCAGCAGCGGGCGGACACGAACACTGGTCCTCCCGGCTTGGGTTCTTGATGGCGGCCGTCGGGTCCTCGGTGGGCCTGGGCAATCTGTGGCGGTTTTCGGCGGAAGCCGGGCAGAATGGCGGCGGCGCCTTTGTGCTGGTCTATCTTCTGTGCGTGCTCTTCATCGGCATTCCGGTGCTGATGAGCGAATACATCATTGGCCGCGGCTCCGACAAGGCCAGCGCGGTGGAGTCGGTGGAAGACCTGGCCCGGCAGTCGGGTGACAGGCCGTGGTGGAGCCTGCTGGCCTGGATCGGCATGATTGCCGCCTTCATGGTGGTGTGTTTCTACAGCACCGTGGCCGGCTGGGTCATTGCCTATATCCCGAAATTCCTGACCGGCGCCTTTGACGGGCACAGCGCCAAGGAAATCGCGGCGCAGTTTGGCGAATTGCGCCATGACCCGATGGCGGTGCTGCCCTATTTCACCCTGTTCGTCCTCCTCACCACCTGGCTGGTCTCGCGCGGCGTCAACCGCGGCATTGAATGGGCTGGCAAGGTG
>JALWUB010000115.1 GCA_026993275.1 Robiginitomaculum sp.
TGACATGGGCCAGATGCCAGCGCAAATGCGCCCGGCCGTCGCGCAGGGCGGCATTGTCCGGCGGCCCGGCATGGCACAGGGGCTTTTGCAGTTTCTCGTCCAGCAGGTAGCTGTTGACCTCGGCGTGGAACTTGACGCAGAACCAGTCCACCAGACGGCGCACTTCGGCCCGCGCTGCCAGTCCTTCGGGCAGGAGCGGCGCCGCCTCGCGGGCCTCGTCGAGATATTCCAGAATCGGCCGGGATCCGGCAATGGTCAGCGCCGTGCCGGTGCTGTCATCGCACAGGACCGGTGTGGTTCCGGCCGGGTTGAGGGCGCGCAGCATTGCCGGGTCGTCATCGGGCTCGACCCGGGACAGCTTGAAGGTCAGGCGTTTTTCCGCCAGCGCCAGACGCACCATGCGCGAAAACGGATCCAGCGGCCAGTGATACAATATGCGCATCAGTCCTGCTTCTTCTTTTCACTGCTGAAATAGGCCAGCCCGTGAGCTTCGGCGGCGCCCTTGGGGTCCGGATGGATCAGGATGTCGGCGGCCGGATAGGCTTCCAGCAGCTTTTTTTCGACGGCAACGACAATGGAATGGGCCTTTTTGAGGCTGATCTCCGGGTCAAGATCGACGTGAAACTGGATGTGCACGAAAATGCCCTAGGCGCGGGTGCGCAATTCATGCACCGAGAGGACGCCGGGCACTTCAAGCGCCAGCTTCTTGATGCGGCGGCGCTCCTCGTCGGGCAGTTCGCGATCCAGCATTTGCGCCATGGCATTGCGGGCCACGCCCCAGGCGCTCCAGATCAGCCAGGCGGCAATGCCAAGCCCGGCCAGGGCATCGGCCCAGCCCATGTGCAAATACACGGTCAGCGCAATGCCGATCATGACCGCCACATTGGCCGCCAGGTCGGAGAGATAATGCACCCGGTCCCCGGCAATGGCCACCGAGCCGCTCTGGCTGATGGCCTTGCCCTGCCACCACACCAGCCCCATGGTCAGCACCACGGAAAACACCATTACCGCCATGCCCAGGGCGCCGTGCTCCACGGGGACGGGGTGCAGGAAGCGGGCCACCGCCTCGCGCGCCACCAGGGCTGCCGACACCGCCACCAGCAGCGCCTGAAACAGGCTGGCGAAGCTTTCCGCCTTGCCGTGGCCATAGCGGTGCTCGCGGTCTGCGGGCGCCGCTGCATAGCGCACGGCAAAGAAGGTCGTCAGCGAGGCGGCCAGGTCGAGGGCGGAATCGGCAAAGGAGGCCAGCATGGCCATGGACGAGGACAGCATCCAGGCCCACAGCTTGACCCCGGCCAGAATGGCGGCGACGCTGACCGAGGCAATGGTGATCAGGCGCGTGGAGCGCAACGCGAGCTCGGGCGCATTGCGGCCCGGCCCCGGATTTGCGGGGGCGCTGGGCTGATCGTCTTGCGGCGTTTGCGTGGACATGACCTGAGCACATATAGCGCCGCGTTTTTGCGGTCAAACCGCAAAGCCGTCCAAAGTTTAATTTGCGGCAAGGTTGAAATCGCTTATACCAGCCAAAACCGGTGCCATGGACACGGCTGAAAGCAAAGGGGAGACCGGGATGCGTTGGATTGCAACAGGCCTGCTGGCGGCGGGCATGCTGAGCGCGTGCGGGCAACAGGCACAGGAGACGCCGCCCGCGGCGGCGCCCAAGGCGGCGCAGACGCAAGGCCTGTCCGCGCCATCGCTGCAGGCGCCTCCCGCGGGCAAATTGCCCGCCGGCATTGCGCCGCGCTCTTACGCACTCAGCCTGACCATTGATCCGCAAAGCACCGGCTTTTCCGGTCATGTTGCCATCAAGGTGCACCTGGACAAGGCAATGAAGGGCTTCTGGATGCACGGCCAGGGCCTGGTGGTGGAAAATGCGGTGCTGACCAGCGCTGACGGCACGG
>JALWUB010000116.1 GCA_026993275.1 Robiginitomaculum sp.
CGGACAGCCCCCTGACCGTGCTGGTGGCCACATCCGGCGACACTGGCGGCGCCGTCGGCTGCGCCTTTGCCGGCATGCAGGCCGCCCGGGTGGTGATCCTCTATCCCGGCGGACGGGTTTCGCCCTCACAGGAACACCAGCTTGGCTGCTGGCCCCGGCGCAGCGTCACCAGCCTGCGCGTGCAGGGCGATTTCGACGATTGCCAGCGCATGGTCAAGGCCGCCTTTGCCGATGCGGACCTGAAGACGCGCTTTGGCCTGACCTCGGCCAATTCCATCAATATCGGCCGCCTGCTGCCGCAAATGGTCTATTATGCGGCCTCTTCCTTGCAGGTGTTCCACCAAAGCGGACGCAAGACCAGCTATGTCATCCCCACCGGCAATATGGGCAATGCCATGGCCTGTCTGTGGGCACGCGCCTGCGGCCTGCCCATTGATGCGGTGGTGCTGGCGCAAAATGCCAACCGGCCGCTGGTGGACTATTTCGACGGCGGAGCATTTGCGCCGCGCCCCTCGACCGCCACCCTGGCCAATGCCATGGATGTGGGCAACCCTTCCAATTTCGAGCGCTTCCTGGCCGCCCGGCCGCAGCTCAATCACACGATCAGCGCCGTGAGTGTCAGCGATGAGGCCATCCGGGCGCAAATTGCCGCCGATGCGCGGAAGCGGGGGCGCATCTGGTGCCCGCACACCGCCACCGCGGCCTGGGCCCATGCGCAGCTCGGGGCAGATGCGCAAGAGCGGCCCTTCGTGCTGGTCGCAACCGCCCATCCGGCCAAGTTCCGCGAAGTCGTGGCGCCGCTTGTGCCGGAACCCGTCCCCGCCTGTCCGGCGCTGGAAGCGATTGCGGAGCTTCCGGCGCATGCCACGGCGATAGCGGCCAGTCTGGACGCCCTGACGGGTGTTTTGGCGGAGCAAACTGGCCGCACATGACGGCCTGAGTCCAGTTATTTGCGCGCGCCCGCCTGTTTGCCGCCCGGTTCATGGCCCGCCAGCCCAGCGGCATAGGCCATGATGTGGAACAGGGTGTTTTCCTCGATCGCGCCATGCACCAGATCGGCGGAAGGGCCATCGGCAAACACCGGCACATCTTCGCCGGTGTGCATGGAAAAGCGCGACGGAACCAGCGCCTGCTGGTGATAATCGCGTGCCGTGGTGTCCACTTTCGAGGGGTCCGGGCGGCTGATCTTGCGTTCATCCTTGACCGTCTTGTCAGAACTGAGCGTATATTTGCCCGGCACGATAGTGCGGTATTCGTCCGGGGTGGCAAAGGGCGAGCCGGGACCGGTGGAATACAGCAAGGTGGTGTAGGGCTTGCCATCGGCGCCGCGCATGGGCTTGCCCCCATTGGGCACGGCCAGGCCCAGAATCGGGTTGTTGCGCCTGGGATAGCCGTTGATCGTCAGGCCGTGGCTGTGGTCGGCGGTGACGATGATCAGCGTGTCTTTCGGGTCGGTCATGGCGCGGGTAGTTTTCACCGCCTCGTCAAACGCCACCATGTCTTCCAGGGCGCGGGCGGCATTGTTGGCATGATTGGCCATGTCGATGCGCGCGCCCTCGACCATCAGCACGAAGCCATCGGGGTCTTGCGACAGCCGGGTGATGGCGGCACGGGTCATGTCCGCCAGCGACGGCTCCCCGGCGCCGTCCCCGGGCCGGTCGCCGTCATAGTGCATGTGCGACGGCTCGAACAGGCCGAGCACACGGGTCTGGCTGGCAAAATTGATCTTGCGGAACTGCGCCGCATTCCAGATCCACTGATGGCCCGGTTTGTTTGCCCATTCCGCCGCCAGATTGCGGCCATCGCCGCGCTTGCCATGCTTTTTGGGATATTCCGGGTCGCTGGCGGATCTGGGCAGGAAGTTTTCGCGGCCGCCGCCAAGGGCGATGTCGAGCCCGT
>JALWUB010000117.1 GCA_026993275.1 Robiginitomaculum sp.
GCAAAGGCCTGGGCCCCGCTGGCCCTGCCCTTGCGCCGTGTGCCCTTGAGCGCAGGCGCCATGATCTGCTTGGTGATGGCATGATCGCCGCATACCGGGCAGGCGATCAGGGCCGCCTGCTGCTGGCGGTCATAATCGGCGGAGCTGGAAAACCAGGCCTCGAACTCATGGCCCAGCGAACAGATGAGGGCATAGCGGATCATGGGCCGGTGAACTCCCGGTCATGGCACAGCGCCGGAATGCGCCTGCGGGCGCTGGTGCATTTGCGCATATCCAGTTCCGCCAGCAACAGCCCCGGCGTGTCGTCATCGCGCGCGGCCACGACCTCGCCCCATGGGCCAACGATCATGGAATGGCCCCAGGTGCGCCGCCCGTCCTCGTGCACGCCGCCCTGGGCCGGGGCCAGCACATAGGCGCCGCATTCGATGGCGCGGGCGCGCAGCAGCACCGCCCAGTGCGCCTTGCCGGTCACCCGGGTGAAGGCCGACGGCACGGTGAGCACATTGGCCCCGGCCCTGGCCAGCGCCCGGTACAATGCTGCAAAGCGCAGATCATAGCAGATCGACAGCCCCAGCTTCGCTGCTCCGGCCGCTGCGATGACGGCCTTGTTGCCCGGGCGGATGAAATCGGATTCGCGCCAGGTCTCACGGGCGTTGATGGCCACGTCAAAGAGGTGGATCTTGTCATAACGGGCGATGATGGCGCCATCCGGGCCAAAGACAAAACAGCGGTTGGCGGCCTTGTCCGGCGCAATCTTGATGGCCATGGAGCCGATCAGGAGGGTGATGCCCAGCTCTTTCGCCAGCGCGCTGAAGGCCGCCACGGCGGGCTCGTCCGCCTCGGCATGCAAAGCCGCCAGCCAGGCGCTGCGGTCCTTTTGCATCAGCGGCGTGTTTTCCGGCGTGCACACCAGCTGCGCGCCTTGCGCGGCGGCTTCGCGAATCAGGGCGCTGGCATCCTTGATGTTCTGCGCCGGGCGTGTGCCGGAGCGCATTTGCACCAGGGCGCAGTTGAGCGTCTCAGCCGCCATTGGCCAGCAGGGCATCAAGACGGCCGCTGCGCTCCAGCGCCAGCATGTCGTCACAGCCGCCAATATGGGTGTCGCCGACAAATATCTGCGGATAGGTATAGCCGCCATTGGAGCGCTGAATCATTTCAGCGCGCTTTTTGGGGTTGAACCCGGCGCCGATTTCCTCGATCTCGACCCCCGGCTTGCTGCGCAGCACGGCCAGCGCGCGGCTGCAATAGGGGCAGAACGGCTTTGTATAGACTGTGACCCTGGTCATACCCGGCTCCTTGCACTCTCGGTTTAGCTATTTAGCCGCATCAGCGGGTTTGACAACACGGCAAAGCGTCAGCGCATCCACCGCGGCAGCGCCCGCGGCCAGCAGCGGCCGGGCACAGGCATCCAGCGTCGCCCCGGTGGTGCGCACATCGTCCACCAGCACGACATGCGCGCCGCGCACCTGCTCCCGGCAGCGCCGCGGCACCTGAAAGGCACCGGCGACATTGCTGTGCCGCGCCCGTGCCCCAAGCCCGCCCTGGCTCGGCGTGGCGCGCTGGCGCACCAGCATGTGCGGGCAAAAGCGCAGGCCCCGGCGCTGCGCCAGGGCACGGCCCAGCAGCGCCGACTGGTTGAAACGCCGCCGGGCGCGCCTGCGCCAGTGCAGCGGCACCGGCACAATGCATGCGCCGTGCGAAAGGATGCTGCTGCCAGCCTGCGCCATCCAGGCCGCCATGCGCGCCACCCCGTCGGTATGGCCGCCGCTCTTGAGCCCCAGCACCAGGGCGCGGCTGACAGCATTGTATACCAGCGCCGAACGGCTGTGCCGGACCCGCGGCCGGCGGACCTCGCAGGCCCCGCAAACCTGCTCTTTCAAACCTGTAAATTCAAAAGGATAGCCACAATGTAGACACACTGGCGCGGCAATGAACTCCAGCCCCGTCCAGGCAGATGACGACAACGCCCCGGGGGCATCGACAATCTCCTTGGTGACCGGGCAAAGGGGTGGCAATATGGTGTCGAGCACGGCCCGTCCGGCCTTGCGAAACGCGTTGGGGGCCTTGCCAGTCACCATCAAAAAGCCGACCTTTCAACCATGCCCCAGCCATCCCGCCTGTTTGATTCTGCACGCATTGCCCGCTATCGCGCAAGGGCGAAAACGCAGGCCGGGACGCATGCGTTTCTGCACCGCCGGGCGCTGGATGACATGCTGTCGCGCCTGCAGGGCATCAACCGGCCATTCCGCAAGGGCCTGCTGGTCAGCCCGTTTGCCATCCCCGCCCAGGACCTGCCTGGCTTTGTAGAGCCCGTTCCGGCACTGCCCTGCCTGGCGCCGCAAAGCCTGGACCTGGTCATCAGCCTGCTGCACCTGCACACAGACAATGACCTGCCCGGGCAATTGCGGGCCATCCGCCAGGCGCTGCGCCCGGACGGGCTGTTTCTGGGCGCGCTCTTTGGCGACCGCACCCTGCACGAATTGCGCCGCGCCTTGCTGGAAGCCGAAAGCGCCATGACCGGCGGCGCCCAGGCGCGCGTCATTCCCTTTGCAGACCTGCGGGCGCTGGGCGCGCTCATGCAGGCAGCAGGCTTTGCCTTGCCGGTGGTGGATGCCGACCGGGTGACGGTGCGCTATGGCAGCCTCCGGGCGCTGATGCACGATCTGCGCGGCATGGGCGAGAGCAACCCGCTGGCCGGGCCGCTCAAACCGCTGCGCCGCGATGTGCTGGCGCAGGCGCAGGCGCTCTATGGCGCGCGCCACGGCGACGACCAGGGCCGTTTGAAGGCCAGTTTTGACATTGTCCATCTGATCGGCTGGGCGCCCCATGAGAGCCAGCCCAAGCCGCTGCAGCCAGGCAGCGCGCAGGTGTCTCTAAAACAGGTCCTGGGGCGCAAGCGGGGGTGAGCCGCGCTCAGCCCGCATCGGCAATGGCCTGGGTGGCGGCCTGAAAGACAGCGTTGAAATTGTCGGTGAACAGCGTCACGGCGCCAATAATGGCCAGAAAGATCAAAGCCATGATCAGGCCGTATTCCAGAGCGGTGCTGCCGCTCTCCTCGCTTGCAAACTCGCGAAGCATTGCCAAAAGCGTCATCGTCTCAACCTGTCCCTGATTTCAGCCGCAAGCGGCACGTCGGCTGGCGGCATGGCGCAGCCATCAAGGCTGGCGGGCGCGACCCACTTGACCTGCTGGCCCTCGCGCGGGCTGACAAAACCGTCCCACTGGCGGCACACATAGAGCGGCATGAGCAGATAGGTTCCATCCTGTTCATGGCTGGAAAAGGCAAAGGGCTGCAGACAGCGCTGGCAGGGCTCAATGCCAAGCTCCTCGCGCAATTCGCGCACCAGCGCCGCTTCTGCCGTCTCGCCCTGTTCAACCTTGCCTCCCGGAAACTCCCACAAGCCCGCATGCTCCTTGCCTGGCGGCCGGCGCGCCAGCAGCACCCTGCCGTCACGATCGACCAGTGCGCAGGCGGCGACCAGCAACAGCATCATCGATCCTCGCCCAGGCAGGTCATCATTAGCGCAAAGACCTTAACGTCCGGTTCCGGCATGAGCCCAAAATCAGGGCTGTTGGGCCTTGCCGGGCTTCTGGCCATTCTTGCCGGCCTCGTCACCGCTGCCGGACCTGGCTTCCGGCTTCTCCGCCTTGCCGGCCTTGGCAGCGCTGGCCTTGTCATCATCGCGTTCGATAATGGCGGCAAGGCGCAACTGGCTGATGAGCTTTTGGATCTCGTCAAAGGTCATGAAGCGGACGATGCGCGGGCGCATCTCGTCAAAGCTCGGCGGCTTCTGCTTGCGCCGGTCCTCCAGCTTGATGATGTGCCAGCCAAACTGGGTCTGCACCGGCGGCGAAATCTCGCCCTTCTTGAGGGCAAAGGCGGCATCGGCAAACGGCTTCACCATGGCGTCATGGGTGAAATAGCCCAGATCGCCGCCCTGCAGGCGGCTGCCCGGATCCAGCGACTTTTCCTTGGCCAGCTTGGCAAAATCGGCACCCTGCGCGAGAGCCTTTTCTATCGCCTCGGCCTCTTCCTTGGTCTTGACCAGAATATGGCGCGCCCTGACCTCGTCTTCGGGCGGCGACAGCTTGGCCTGCTCGTCATACATGCGCCGCACCGCCTCGTCAGTGACCGCCTGGGAAACCACGTTTTCGACCAGGATGTTGCCCAGAATGCGCTCGCGGGCAGCCTGCAGGCGGCGCCGGGCCTCGGCAGAGCGATCCAGTCCGCGGCGCTCTGCCTCAAGCGCCAGCAGGCGCTGGTCCACCAGATTGTCAAGCACCTGCTTGTAGGTCTTGGAATTCTTGGGCAGGGGGTCGCCCATCTGGATGAGCTTTTGCGCAGCCGCCTCGCGGGCCACGTCGGAAGCGTAGATGGTGGTGCCATTGACCCGCGCAGCCACCTCGTCGCCAGCGCGGTCCAGATTGTCTGAAAAGCTGTCCTTGCCTGATGATCCGCCAGGCCCGTTGCAGGCCGCCAGCATTGCAGCCAGCAGCATGAATGCTGCGCCGCGCCAAGCCAAATGCACTGAAATCGTCATGACCGTTCTCCAAAGATCAGCTTCGCCAGCCCCCGGGACCGCTCACACTTCAGGCCGCCGCGTTGACACCACCGGTCCCCGTCCTTAAGTCAGCCAGACGCAGGCCGCAAGGTGTGTGTTCATGGCCTGCCCGTCGCGCAGGCGCGTTTTTGAGTCTTTGCCATGTTGAATGTCGTTCGAAAACTGTTCGGGTCCGCCAATGAGCGGCTGGTGCGGCGCATGCGGCCGCGGGTTGACCAGATCAACGCCCTGGAAAGCCAGTTCGAGGCCCTGGACGATGCCGCCCTTGCCGCCAAGACCGTCGAGTTTCGTGAACGCCTTGCCAAAGGCGAAACCCTGGACCAGCTCCTGCCCGAGGCCTTTGCCACCGTCCGGGAAGCCGCCAAGCGCACTTTGGGGCAGCGCCATTACGATGTGCAGTTGATCGGCGGCATCGTGTTGCACGAAGGAAACATTGCCGAAATGCGCACCGGCGAGGGCAAGACCCTGGTGGCGACCCTGGCAGCCTATCTGAATGCCCTGCCCGGCAAGGGCGTGCATGTGGTGACCGTCAATGATTATCTGGCCCGGCGCGACGCCGAATGGATGGGGCAGATTTACACCTTTCTGGGCCTGACCACCGGCTGCATCGTGCATGGCCTGGATGATGAAGAGCGCAAGCAGAACTATGCCTGCGACATCACCTACGGCACCAATAACGAATTTGGCTTTGATTACTTGCGCGACAACATGAAGTACGATCTGGACCAGATGAGCCAGCGCGGGCATCATTATGCCATTGTCGATGAAGTCGACTCGATCCTGATCGACGAGGCGCGCACGCCGCTGATCATTTCCGGCCCGACCGAGGACCGCACCGAATTCTACCAGACCATAGACAGCCTGATGAGCGCCATCAGCGAGGAAGATTACGAGCTGGACGAAAAACAGCGCTCCATCGCCCTGACCGAAGCCGGCAATGAAAAAATCGAAAAGCTGTTGCAGGAAAAGGGCCTGATCGAAGGTGATCTGTACGACATCAGCAATGTCACCGTCGTGCACCATGTCAACCAGGCCCTGCGGGCCCACAAGCTGTTTGCCCGCGACAAGGATTACATCATCAAGGACGGCAAGGTGATGCTGATCGACGAGTTCACCGGCCGCATGATGGAAGGCCGGCGGCTCTCGGAAGGCCTGCACCAGGCCATCGAGGCCAAGGAGCATGTCGAGATCCAGCCGGAAAATGTCACCCTGGCCTCGATCACCTTCCAGAACTATTTCCGGCTTTATGAAAAACTTGCCGGCATGACCGGCACGGCGATGACCGAGGCGGCGGAGTTCGAAAACATCTACAAGCTCAATGTGGTCGATATCCCGACCAACAAGCCGGTGCGCCGCATTGACGAGGATGACGAGCTTTACCGCACCGCCCGGGAAAAATACGCCGCCATCATCGCCGACGTCAAAGCCTCGCACGCCAAGCAGCAACCGATTCTGGTCGGCACTGCCTCGATCGAAAAATCGGAATTGCTGTCGGAGATGTTCAAGAAAGAAGGCATCAAACACAAGGTCCTGAATGCCCGCTATCACGAGCAGGAAGCGCAGATTGTCGCCCAGGCCGGGGCCCCGGGCGCGGTGACCATTGCCACCAATATGGCCGGACGCGGCACCGACATTCAGCTTGGCGGCAATGCCGACATGCTGTTGCTGGAATGGCAGAACGCCGAGCGCGCCAAGGGCCGCGAGCCGGACGAAGCGGCCAGCGCCAAGAAGCTCGAAGCCTTCAAGGCGCAGGTCGAGGAAGGCAAGAAGGTCGTCCTCGAGGCAGGCGGCCTTTATGTGCTGGCCACCGAACGCCATGAAAGCCGCCGCATTGACAACCAGTTGCGCGGCCGCACCGGGCGCCAGGGCGATCCGGGCCGTTCGAAATTCTATGTCTCGGTCGAAGACGACCTGATGCGCATCTTTGCGCCGGAGCGCATGGACAAGATCATGCGCACACTGGGGCTGAAAGAGGGCGAGGCCATCGCCCACCCGTGGATGAACAAGGCTCTGGAAACCTCGCAAAAGAAGGTCGAGGCGCGCAATTTCGAAATTCGCAAGAACCTGCTCAAGTATGACGATGTCATCAATGACCAGCGCAAGGCCATTTTCGAGCAGCGCAAGGAGTTCATGACCGCTGACGATGTCTCCGATGTCATCGCCGACATGCGCAATGAATCCATTGAAAGGGTGGTCAACCGCTTCATGCCGGAATCGGCCATGGCCTCGCAATGGGATGTGCAGGGCCTGCACGATGCGCTGCTGGATCTTCTGAGCCTGGATCTGCCGGTCAAGGACTGGACCAGCGAAGAGGGCGCGGCCAATGAAGAGATCATCGAGCGCGTCTCGGCAGAAGCCGACAAGGCCTATGCGCAAATTGCCGCCAATCTGACGGCTGAACGGCTGCGCTATATCGAGAAACAGGTTCTGTTGCAGGTCGTTGACCAGCACTGGCGCGAGCACCTGCAAAACCTGGACAATCTCAAGTCCGTCATTCACTTGCGCGGCTATGCCCAGCGCGACCCGCTGAACGAATTCAAGACCGAGGCGTTTTCGCTGTTTGAAAACCTGCTTTCGGAATTGCGGGAAACCGTCACCAAGATCGTCATGAGCTACCAGAATCTGCGCCTTGAGCCGCAAGACCTGGAGCTGGAACTGCAAGCGCCGGAAAATACGCTGGAACTGCATGCTGATCCGGACACCGGCCTGAACGGGATTGCCGATGGCGCACCGCCGCCGCAACACGCCATGCCGGTGCGCGGACGCCAGGCCGCGGCAGTGATCGATCCGCAAGACCCCGCCACCTGGGGCCGGGTGCCGCGCAACGCCCCCTGCCCCTGCGGCTCAGGCAAGAAATACAAGCATTGCCACGGCCGGGTCTGAACCGCGTCACATGGGCAATCAGGCATGACGGCCTGATTCAATGCGTTTCGGGAAGGGAGTCCAGCAAGGCGCGGGCATGCATGGCTTCGGCATCGGTGCCGCCAAGGGCTGCGGCCTTCTTGTAATACGCCCGCGCCTCCTTGATATTGCCATTGTGCTGGGCAATGGCGCCAAGACCGGCATAGGCAGAAGCCATCTCCGGATCGAAGGTCAGCAAGCGCTCAAACACCTCTTTTGCCTCGCGGGTCTTGCCCTCATTGGCCAGGCAGGTGCCATAAAGCGACAGCTTGTCGAGCGCCCACGGATCATCCTCGACCGCCTTTT
>JALWUB010000118.1 GCA_026993275.1 Robiginitomaculum sp.
GAGTTGATCTGACAACAAGGCTCCGGTGTGCGGGCGCCGCCAGTGCGGCCCATGCAAGAAAGAGCTGACCCATGAGTGTTTTTGATAACGAATCGTTCCGGCACCACGAATCGGTGCACTTCTTTTCGGACGAAGCCACCGGCCTGCAGGCCATCATCGCCATCCATTCCACCGTCCTGGGCCCGGCCCTGGGGGGCTGCCGCATCGTCAACTATGCCGATTCCCATGAGGCCCTGGACGACGTGCTGCGCCTGGCGCGGGGGATGAGCTTCAAGAATGCCCTGGCTGGCCTGGACCTTGGCGGCGGCAAATCGGTGATTATTCCGCCCAAACACTGGCAAGGCGACGCGCGGCACCAAGGCAGCGACCGCGCCGCCCTGTTTCGCGCCTTTGGCCGGGCCGTGCAGGCTCTGGGCGGCCGTTATATCTCCGCGGAAGACATGAATGTCAGTGTCGAAGACGTTGAAAACATGGCGCTGGAGACCGATTACGTCACCGGGCTCGATGTGGCCCATGGCGGCATGGGGGATCCGTCGCCGCTGACCGCGGACGGCGTCTTCTATGGCATGCGCGCCTGTGCGCGCCGGGCCTTCAAGGATGGCGTGCTGCAAGGCCGCACAGTCGCCGTGCAGGGGCTTGGCAAGGTGGGCTGGCGTCTGTGCGAGCATCTGCACGAGGCGGGCGCCAAGCTGATCGTGGCGGACATCGTGCCCGAAACCGCCGAGCGCGCCAAACAGGAGTTTGGTGCCGAAGTGGCGGATGCGGACGCCATTGTTGGCGTCAAGGCCGACATCTTTTCACCATGCGCGCGCGGTGCCGTCATCAATGACGACAGCATCGGGCAATTGCAGGTCAAGGTCATTGCCGGTTCGGCCAACAACCAGCTCAGCCGCGATGCCCTGGGCGAAGAATTGATGAAGCGCGGCATTCTCTATGCCCCCGACTATGTCATCAATGCCGGCGGGGTCATCAATGTGGCGCCCGAAGCCAAGGGCGAAGTCAACCATGAATGGGTGCGCAAGAAGGTCGAAAAGCTGGAAGACACGGTTGGCGAGATTATCGATGAGGCCCTGCGCAGCCATCGGCCGACCAATGCGGTGGCCGACGAGAAAGCCATGCGCCGGATTCTGGACCGGCGCGATTCCGGCCGCGCCTGGCAGCCGCCCTTCGCCAAGACGCCAAAACTGCGCCACAGCGCCTGACGGCTTGCCAGGGCACAGCCTGCAAAAGGGCAGGGCGGCATGAGAGTCCCGGGCTGGATCGTTCCTGTTTGCGTGCTCATCCTGGCTGCTCTGGCCATATGGGCCTGGATGCCCTTGCCGCCCCCGCATCCGGCAAAGGCGCAAGGGCGCGTGTTCCGGGCCGTTTCCGGCAATCTGGCGCAGCGCTATTATGTCAGCGGGCAGGGACCGGTCATTGTCCTGCTGCCCAGCCTTGGCCGCCCGGCAAGCGATTTCAATGCCTTGGCAGCGCGTTTGCATGCTGCCGGGTATCGCACGCTGGCTTTTGATCCGCCGCAGCAGATGGCGGCTGGCAAGGCCGGCAAGCCAGACCTGTTTGCCTTGGCCGGGCTTGTCGAGACGGCGCTGGTCCGGCACACGTCCCGGCCTGCCGTGCTGGTTGGGCATGCCTTTGGCAACCGGGTGGCGCGGGCCTTTGCCAGCCGCTATCCGGAACGGACCCGGGCCCTGATCCTGCTGGCCGCCGGTGGCAAGCGCCCGATCGCGCCACCGGCGCTCAAGGCCCTGCGCCAGTGTTTTGATCCGGCACTGTCATACCGGCAACGCACAGTGGCGCTGCGCACGGCCTTCTTTGCCAGGGGCAATGCCATACCGGCGCAATGGCGCGGCGGCTGGGACCGCGCATCAGCGGCCCTGCAGGCCCAGGCAACGGCGGC
>JALWUB010000119.1 GCA_026993275.1 Robiginitomaculum sp.
CCGCCCGCCGTGACCGTGGCCTTCATGCGCTGGCTGCATGTGATTTCGGGCATCATGTGGATTGGCCTGCTGTGGTATTTCAACTTCGTGCAAATCCCCAACATGGCCAAGATTCCGGATGACCAGAAACCCGCCATCGGCAAGGTCATTGCCCCGGCGGCGCTGTTCTGGTTCCGCTGGGGGGCACTGGCCACCTTGCTGACCGGCCTGGCGCTGGCGGCACACCGCGGCTATCTGGTGCAGACGCTCACCATTGGCGCCCTGGAGGGCTTCAAGAATCCGCAGCATGTGTTCCTGGGTGTCGGCATGTGGCTTGGCATCATCATGGCCTTCAATGTCTGGGCGATCATCTGGCCGAAGCAGAAGATTGCCCTGGGCCTGGTCGATGCCCCGGCAGAGGCCAAACCGGCGGCAGCACGCACGGCAATGCTGTTTTCGCGCACCAACACGCTGTTGTCCCTGCCCATGCTGGTGGCCATGACCGGGTCGCAAACCCTGTTTGGCTAGCACTGCGATCATCCCGGGCAAGTGGCTGTTTGTCCATGTCATCCCGGACAAGCGTCAGCGTGATCCGGGATCTGTCGTGCCGCGCCCCATGGACCCCGGATCATTTTTTCAAATGTCCGGGGTGACACACTGGGTCGTGTGGTATTTTCCGGGGTGGTGCGCGGAGGAAGCGTGATACTGCCGGGACGAAGAGGGGGGTGTTCAGTGCGCTTGGCCAAGCGCAATACACTGGGCTTGCGGGCCGGGCACTGAAACCCGGCCCTTTCCTCTTCCGGCGGCAGAAGGGGCCATGGGTGCATTTTCCGGCCATGCCAATGAAGACGCGGCGGAGAGACTCAGGGCATTGGTGCGCTTTCGGGTAGGGACAGGGTATGAGCGAGGCTGGTCTTCCCTTTGTGCATCTGCGTTGCCATTCGGCCTATTCGCTGCTTGAAGGGGCGATGGACGTCAAGCGGCTGCGCGACCTGGCGGTGGGCTATGCCATGCCGGCGCTGGCCCTGACCGACAGCAACAATCTGTTCGGCGCACTGGAGTTTTCCGAAACCCTGTCGGCGGCGGGGGTGCAGCCGCTCATTGGCATCACCCTGTCGCTTGGCGCCCCAGGCGGCAGCCGGGCGCGGGATGTGGAGATCAGCGGCACCATCGCCCTGCTGGCGGCCAGCGCCGAGGGCTACCGGAACCTGATGGCGCTCAGCTCCAAGGCGTTCCTGGAGGTCAATCCGGCGGATCCGCCCCATGTCGGGCTGGCGGATGTCTGTGCCCGCGCCGAGGGGCTGATTGCGCTCTCCGGCGGCTTTGACGGGGTTGCCAACCAGTATTTGCACCGGGGCCAGGCGGACCGGGCCGAGGCGCACCTGGAGGCGCTGCGCGAGGCCTTTGGCGCGCGCTTCTTTGTCGAAATCCAGCGCCATGGCCGCCCTGAGGAGGCGCAGAGCGAACCGGTGCTGATGGACTGGGCCAGCCGCCGCGGCGTTGCCATGGTGGCCACCAACGAGCCGTATTTCGCCAAGCCGGCCCAGTATGAGGCCCATGATGCCCTGCTGTGCATTTCGCAAAGCACCTATCTGTCGGTGCCGGAGCGGCGGCGGTTGACGCCAGAGCATTATTTCAAGACCGGCCGGCAGATGCAGGAGCGCTTTGCCGATTGCCCGGAACTGATCGCCAACACCGCCCTGGTGGCCATGTCCTGCCATTTCAGGCCGCGCACGCACAGCCCGATCCTGCCGAACTTTACCGGGGACAAGGGCGTTGACGAAGCCGAAGAACTGGCCCGGCAGGCGCGCCAGGGCTTGCGCGCACGCCTTGAGCGCATCGAGCTTGCGGCAGACGAGCAGGACTATTGGGACCGCCTGGAGCACGAGCTGGGCATCATCAACCAGATGGGTT
>JALWUB010000120.1 GCA_026993275.1 Robiginitomaculum sp.
CATCGGCAAGGCGGCGCGGTGCAATCGGCCGCTCTAAAATCTGGTCATGCTTCGCTAACCATGGCGTTTAACCGTGTATTCAGCGTCGCCGGTTATGGTGCCTGCATGACACAGCCGGAGCAACCGGCAGATCAGGATGCGGCCATCAAGAGCCGCGGCTCAGGGAAACTGCAATGGCGTTGTCCATGGATTTTGACCGGTTTTTGCACAATCATGGCGCCATGACACAGCGGCTTGCCAGGCTTATCGGTGCTCTGGCGGCCCTGACACTGGCCAGCGCCTGCGCCAGCGGCGTGCGCGTGGCCGCCAATGGCAGGCATTGGGGCGCGCCGGTCAGCGCCAGCGTGCGGCTGGCCACAACCGTCCGCCCGCACCGCCGCCATCACGCATACAACCGCGCCGCGCCAGTGCCCGCGCCAGGCATGATCGGCACCCCCTCGGGACAGAAGATCGGCCGCCCCTACCAGGTCGCCGGGCGCACCTATTTTCCGGCGCGCCAGGATGATTATGACGAAATTGGCGTGGCCTCCTGGTATGGCCCCAAGTTTCAGGGCCGCCGCACCGCCAATGGCGAAGTGTTCGACATGAATGCCTTGAGCGCGGCACACACCACCTTGCCGCTGCCCAGCCTGGTGCGGGTCACCAATCTGGGCAATGGCCGCTCCATCATTGTGCGGGTCAATGACCGCGGCCCGTTTGTCGGCAACCGCCTGATCGACCTGTCGCGTGCCGCTGCCAGCGAGCTGGGTTATCTGCGCCAGGGCACGGCGCGGGTGCGGGTGCAATATGTCGGCCCGGCGGTGAGCAATCCGGGCGATGCGCCGCGCCGCGCCTCCGTGCGCCAGGCAGTGTCCAGTGGCCATGATGCCCAGCTCTGGCCCGCGCCCGGACCTGCTGCGGTCCAGCCACCTTCGCCCCATGGCGCCTGGTTTGTGCAGGCGGCGTCCTTTTCCCGGCGCGAAAGCGCCCGGCGCATTGCCAGCCGCCTGAGTTATGCCGGCAGGGCCAGGGTGCAAAGCGCCCGCGTCAACAGGCGCAAGGTTCACCGGGTGCTGCTGGGCCCCTATGGCAGCCGCGCCGAAGCCGAAGGCCAGCGCCGCGTTGTCGCCGCGGCGGGCTATCCGGATGCGCGGGTAACCGTAAAACGCTGATTTCAGAGACAGGGGTGACGGGGTGGGCCGGGGCCCGGCCGCAAGGCCGGGCCCTTGTCTCTTCACCTTCAGACATGCTGTCCAGCCTTGTGGTGTGACGGGGATCGATGCGGAAAAGCTCTGGGCATTCATCCGGCTTATCAGTTCAAGCCCGTAACAACTGCATCTTTCAACAGGATCTGGAGGGCCAGGCTTGCCGTGATTTGCTCCCGTTTCATTCCAGTCATCGTCCTTATTCAGGTCAAGAGTCGCGATCCGGGGGCAACCAAAGATATTGGCTTTGGCGAACATGCCCGGCAATCTTGTGCAATTTCTGTCATTGCCGTGCGATGCCCATGACATGAAAGGGTTGCGCCGCTGATCAAGGGCGTGCCGTTTGGGGGCTTCTGGCGGACGAGGCTTTCTATTGAAACTGGAGTTTCGCCGCAGCAGTCACCGCATCGCGGTGAATGTCCACAGACTCTGTGACATCTGCACCGCCGGGAAGACTGCGGCCGGGGCGCCGGGCGTTACCGCTTTCTTAACCGGGCGGGCCTATCCGTTAACCATGTTTTGGTGACCGGAAGTCCATGGCGATCAGCGCGGCAGTCTTGAAGAAGATCTCCCTGAAAGGGATCAACCCCCACCTTCTGGGCGCGGGCGGTGTTGCCGGCGGGCTGTTCGCCCTTGCCCTGGCACTGATGCTGTTTGGCAATCCGGACGATGCCAGCGGCGCGCGCGTCATGGCCATGCCGCCCCTGTC
>JALWUB010000121.1 GCA_026993275.1 Robiginitomaculum sp.
CCCGGACCACCGCCAGGTCGCCCTCCGGCTCGCCATGGGCGAAGCGCATGAAAAATTCCTTGTTGTGGCGCCAGATGGTCAGGTCCAGGCGCACCGAAAGCGCATTGACCACCGAAACGCCGACGCCATGCAGGCCGCCAGACACCTTGTAGGAGTTCTGGTCGAACTTGCCGCCCGCATGCAGCTGCGTCATGATCACCTGGGCCGCGGAAACGCCCTCTTCCTCGTGAATGGCGGTGGGAATGCCGCGGCCATTGTCGGCCACGCTGACCGAGCCATCCGCATACAGCACCACGTCGATGGTGTCGCAATGCCCGGCCAGCGATTCGTCAATGGCGTTATCGACCACCTCATAGACCATGTGGTGCAGGCCGGAGCCGTCATCGGTGTCGCCAATATACATGCCGGGGCGCTTGCGCACCGCATCCAGGCCCTTGAGAACCTTGATCGATTCGGCGCCGTATTCGCCGTCATCGGCCGTGCTGCCCTGGCCCTTTCGGGCGCTCTGATTCGTTTGCTCTGTCATGGCCTGAACTTAGCCCGCATGGGCGCGCGAAGCGAGCACAAAGCTGTCAAATTATACCCCAATCCACGCGCTGCGGGGCGGGCTATTTGGTGCCAAACAGCCGGTCGCCGGCATCGCCCAGGCCAGGCACGATAAAGCCCACATCATTGAGCTTTTCATCAATGGCCGCGGTGATGATG
The DNA here is from genome assembly GCA_026993275.1 of Robiginitomaculum sp. Lineage (GTDB taxonomy): Bacteria > Pseudomonadota > Alphaproteobacteria > Caulobacterales > Maricaulaceae > Robiginitomaculum_B. The sequence goes on from JALWUB010000121.1 coordinate 706, forward strand.
GGCACGTCCGGATGGGCGCGGCGCAAGGCGTTCACGCCCGGCGGCGCCGACAGCAGGCAGACAAAGCGCACATCGCGCGCGCCGGCCTGCTTGATGCGGTCAATGGCGGCAATGGCCGAATTGCCGGTGGCCAGCATCGGATCCAGCGCAATGACCGTGCGCTCCTCCATGTCCTTTGGCATTTTGACAAGATATTCGACCGGTTGCAGGGTTTTCTCATCCCGGTAGAGCCCGACATGCCCGACCCGCGCCGAGGGCACCAGGTGCAACATGGCGCCCAGCAGGCCCTCCCCTGCCCGCAGGATCGAGACAAAGCACAGCTTCTTGCCCGACAAGAAGGGCGCCCTGGTTGCGCAGATCGGCGTTTCCACATCGCGCAGCTCGGTCGGCAAATCCTTCATTGCCTCATAGCCCAGCAGCATGGCGGTTTCGTCCAGCAGGGCGCGGAACTCGGCCGTGCTCTTCTCCTTGCGCCGCATCAGGCTGAGCTTGTGCTGCACCAGCGGGTGGCGCACCACGGTGACCCCTTCAAAGGTGTTTTCTGGCGAGTGTGCACTCATGGCATCCCCCTGCGGCAAGCCTCTGGTTCCGGGCAGGGCTTAATGCCATGCGCCGCCACCCCGCCGTCAAGGCCAAATCGCACGGCAGGCACGCTGCCCCCGTCAAAAATCCTTGGCCAGTTCGGCGCGGGTTTGCGCGCTGAGCGCGGCGGTGTGCGCATAGGCCGGATGGTCCATGCCAAGCAAGACCGGCGTGGCCGGATCGCCCCATGCGGCAATGTCGGCATCGCTCAGCGGAAAACGGACAAAATGCACGGACGAGGTTTTGCCATCCGCCGCCGTGCGCTCCACATCCTCTTCCGGAACGGCATAGATCTTGTGATCGCCCACCTGCAGGAAGATGTGCCGCTCAATGCCGGTAATCTCGCGCAAGAAGCGGCGGCGGCGCTCCTCATTGGGAATTTCAAACATGATGGTGGCGACCAGTTCATGCCCCTTGGGGATGAGCGGGTTATAGGCCGCCAGTTCATCGGCAATCTGCGCCTCGCCGCCGCGCTCGGTATAGAGCATGTCCTGCACCTGCAGCCACATGGTGTCGTAATTTTCGAAATAGGCGGTGGCATCAGGGCCTATGGCGACACGGCGCAGCTTCTTGACCGGCAGCAGCGCCATGCGGCGCG